>JBJTVM010000257.1:0-4167 GCA_046081205.1 Pseudanabaena sp.
TACTACTTAAAGCCTCAACAGGCTGTATCTGAAGATTCGATCAAAAAAGTCTAGAAGATCTATTTCCGTATTTATTGATCTTCTTCAGTGATTTGTAAACGAATTGTGCGCCCTGAATGATCATTCCCAATCTGCACCGCGACGTTTTGACTAGCCAACGAATCAAGGGAATTAAGTAAATCCAGTAAATTAGGTGTACTTGCACCTGCCTCCACATATAACTGATCGGCTGATGTCGAGACACGCTTCCATGTGCTGTAGAGCTTAGCGATCGCCTGTTCCAATTGTGAAGCTTGGCTAACTAAATCCGAGGCAAGTTTAAGACATCCCAATCTTAGAGCTTCTTCGAGAGCAAGATCGATATTAACTGAACGGTTAGCGATCGCTTGGACTTGACTCGTATTAGTCAAATATTTAGTTAGCCTTTGAGCATCAGCCGTGACAAGTTTAATATTATCCAAATCAGAATCATCAGCGATCGCCTGTTTTAGTGGAGTTTGATAAGCTTCAGGCAGTTTATCAATTTCGCGCACTAGGGGCGCAACGTAGCGAGTGGGAATTGTATGAGCAGAAATTTTTTCTTTTAACTCATCGGGAAGATGATCGGAACTCATGGATGTCCATTCATCGGAAAGCTGCCGAACTTCGCGACGGGTAATCTTTTCACCATTTCTTGCCGCATCCACAATCAATTGCTGTACTTCAGTAGAAGCTTGGGCGGTTTCCACAAAAGCTCTCTTACTAAATTGACGGATATCATCAGCATCTAGCTGTCCATCTGCCATTAAGGTATCGGCACTGTTCGCCAGTTGAATCCATGAGTAAGCCTGAGACTTGCTGATTTCCCGCTCTTGTAGCCATTTGAGAAATCCCGTGCCGCGTCCTTCGCCATTCGCTTTTTCGCGATCGCGTACAGTTCGTAAGATTCTACCGCGCCAAATATCGGTCTGCAAATCGAAGCGATCGCACACTTGCCAAGCCTGATCGACTTCAGATAAAAATTGACCTTCAGCTAAACCTTCATCATTAGGATCTGGCAAGTTCAATGAAAAATCTGTTAGATCAAGACTGGCTAAAGCTCCATTGGGAATAGAGGCAACGGAAATAGTTTCGAGGACAGATTCGCTCACAGACACAGACAACCTTTGATTTAATAACTTTGTGATAAGGGCAACTTTGCCCTTGTTATAAGAAAGCACAAAATGGCGCAGCCATTTCGTGCTTTCTTATTGCCAGAGAAGTGAGTGGCGTTTTTAACGAATCTGAAAGTTGATAAACAGGCAACTTAAAAATGTTAGCTGGGCGGTCAGTAGAAACATATAGATCACTGCCCGTTTTTTGAAAATAGTTAAGATTAAGCCGATCGCCTTGAGGTCAATGATTGGACCAAAAACGAGAAATGCAAGTAATGATCCACCTGTAAAAGTTGCAGCAAAGGATAGAGCAAAAAATGCATCCACCGTCGAGCAGATCGAAACGATTGCAGCCAAAATCATCATCGCTAAAATCGAACTAACAGGCCCCTGCCCTAACCCCAAAATAATATCGCGGGGAACCCAGACTTGGATAACGGCAGCGATCGCACTACCCATCACCAAAATCGCACCTAATTCACGCATTTCAGCGAGCGTATTGTCTAATAGAAGATTTAAGCGATCGGGCAAAGACTTTGTGATAATTTGTTGATTGTTGGTCGATAGATAACCTGCAAAATCTAGGGGTTTACTGCGATCTTCGCCTAAAAAGAATGTTCCCACAGGTACCGCTCCTGCTTTTACCTTTGGGGCTGGCAAGGCGATCGCAATATTGGGTTGCAAAATGGCACGCAAATCCTTTTGAGTGCTAAATACCATTGCCACAATGTTAGCCACCATAAATGACAGCACAACTCGTAAAACTGCAATCTCAGGCTGATCACGAAAGGCTGTCCAAGTCGCCCAAACCACTACAGGATTAATCGTTGGCGCAGCCATTAAAAAGCTGATCGCCACAGATATTGGCGCACCTTGCGAGATAAGCCGCCTTGCCACAGGTACATTACCACACTCGCACACAGGAAACATAAACCCTAGTAAGCTACCTGCTAATGCGCCTAGAAATGGGTTTTTGGGTAAGATCGCGATCAGTTTCCGCTCATCTACAAAGATTAGTAAAGCTCCCGACAGCAAAACCCCCATCAACAAAAATGGCATCGCTTCTACAAGGAGGCTTAAAAACAAAGTAAAGGCGCTAAGAAGTTGGTTCATAGTTAGGCTATTGGTATAAAGCCTGTGCTGGATTGTTAATTTTAATTTTTAGCTTAACAATTATAGAGGCTTATCTAAAGCTTTACAGAATTTCTAGAACTATGGATTGGCAATGAAAGCTATGTAAAGATTGACTTTCATAGATAATCTAAGCCTACGGTAATCATAAAGCACTATAGATTTTAAAAATTTTGGTAACTCTTCTCGTAAAATGTAATGTAGCAGTAAAGCTCAAGTTTACTGCAATGGGTAACGGGACTAAAGCCATGCACCAATGCCTTAATAGGACACAGCCACTATGACCGCACCAGATCCTCAACTACCCGCAATCCCTACGACTTCTAAAATCACTCCACCTAAGTTAGAAGATTATCGGATTCCTGTGTCTCCTGGATATGCCCTTCCTGAAGATCGCTATGTAATGTCTGCACCCGATTTGGGGGGTGAGTCAGCAATTTTAGCTGAGTTCGACGCAGCCGTGCGTTCTGACCAATTTTCTTTAGCTTTACAAAAGCTGATTCGCAGCCGTGATAATGTTTTACCTGCATTGCTAGAACGTCTTGAAAGTGATGAGGTTGCTATATCCAAAAAGCGGCGATCACCTTGGGCTATTTGCGATCGCCTGTAGCGATCGCCCCTTTGATTGCAGCTACTAAAAACCCTCGCCGTCAAATTCACTGGCAAGCCGCAGCAGCCCTAAGCTGGATTGGAAGTGCGGAAGCCATCAGCGCGTTAGTACAGTTATTACGTCACCCATCGATTCAAGTCCAAGCAGCTAGTGCCAAAGCACTTAGTCGCGCAAGTTTACCTGCGGTATCACCCCTAGTTGAGGCTTTAAAACATAGTGACGATATGGTAAAAGTCCATGCCGCTCACTCCCTTGGGCAGATTTGTTCACCACTTGCTGTTACAACCTTAATCGAAGCCCTTGAGCATGGTAGTAAATCAGTTCGTTTGGAAGCAGCTTGGGCACTAGGTCAGATTAAATCCCCTCTATCAGCTAATTCCTTAGCGAGTTTGCTCACTGACAATGATATTAGTGTCCAGTCTCAAGCCGTACAAGCACTCAAGAACATTGGCGTTCCTGCAATTTCACCTGTAGCCAAAATGCTCAGCAATCCTTCTAGTCATACCCGCAGTGTCGCCGCCCGCACTTTAGGGCAGATTGGGATGGAGGAGGTTGTACCACCACTGGCTCAAGTCCTCAGAGATGATGAATATGCCTATGTTCGTTGTGACGCAGCACTAGCCTTAGGTGAAATTGGCACACATGATGCTGTGTTCTATCTTTCTCAATCTCTAAAAGATCGCGATCGCTCAGTCCGTAGTGCTATTTTGAGAGCCTTAGCGCAGATAAATTCACCTGAAGCCCAAGAAATTTTGCATAATATCAAACATACAGTTGCCATACCGAATTATTCTGTTTCCAATATCAGAGATTTTGGCGACGAATCAGACTTTACGACAATTCAGTGTTAATCCTTAGGCATTGCTTTGCAATGCTCAACCAAAAAGAGTAAAAGCGATGCTTTGCGTCGCTTTTACTCTTTTTGGGCTAAATATTGCCATATCAACTTTTTATGTATACAGTATACATAGACTACTCAAGTAAATTACTACCACCAAATTGATAGTGATCAGTGCGAATCACTGTTCATTAACCATGTGCTAATTAGCTAGATTTGAGACTCTGTATGATTATTTCAATTTCCCATCCGCAGGCGATAGTGACCTTAAGCTACAACCGACTACAGGCACTGGTCAGTTAAGGTGTGAGAGGAGTAAAGCTGCTTAGTGACAGCAACTCCAACATCGAAATCGGTCTATGATACAGACCGATCGCCATAGCTGGGGTCTTGTTCTTGCCTAAGCCTACATGTGGTCTTACCCAATTGTGCACTAATCTTTGTACAGTGACTGC
>JBJTVM010000258.1:0-5540 GCA_046081205.1 Pseudanabaena sp.
TCAGGAAGAATACAGGCTAGAGGAACCTCAACTTGGAATGGCTTGGGAAATTCTCCAGTTTTTTCCATGCTACCATCTGGTTTGGCAATAGCAAAGCATCTACCAACTGCGCTAACTGGGATAAGTCTAACAGGTGAACCAGATTGGTTTCTAAACTTGACTAGATTTTTAAATTCATCAATTTGCAGTAACTGATCTCTAATTTGATCTAATGAATAATGCTGTTCAACAATATCCCATTTACTAATGACAAAATGAACTGGTTTATCTGATCCTTGTATTACGTCAATCATATTACGCAGATCATTTAATGCCCATATCTTGCCAATTCTCTCGTTTCTGAGCAAAGAACAGATTTTTTGTCCATCAAGCAATCCTAATAAGGCACTTGCTTCTTTAAATTTGGCACTGGTCACCTAAAACGTGATCGACGTATTTCCGCCTTTTTTATCGGCTTGAAATGGACGTTTCAGCACCTATCCCTCATTAGCTGACCAGTGCCCTCTCTTTTGGGTTTTGGATTTGTCCTAATATAATTGGCTGGCACTATATAGCGTTTTCAAGCAAACGCGGGACATAGTTTTTTTTCCCCGCCGAAGGCGTGGAAAAAACCTGTACTTCACTAGCCTGATAAAGTATAAGTAGCTCAAGTGTGTTTCGTCCGTCTAGAGAGCGATACGCACTTGAGCTACTTAAATATGTTACATAAAACACAAAAAACTGACAGATAAAGAAATATTGATTATGATTAGAACAATGCTAAATCAAACATAATCGAAAAGAGACATAAATGATTTCTACGAATAGCAAGATAGGTATTATCGGCGCAGGGACATCAGGGGCTTATCTTGCCAGTCTACTCATTCAAGAAGGATTTCAGGTTACCTTATTTGAGAAAGCACCAGTAGTCCGTACCGATGGGTGTGGCATTCTGATCGTCCAATCAGGAATGAAAGCACTGCATGAGGGTAACCCTAAAATCACTCAAAAAATTATTGAAGCTGGCAATCCTGTTAAATTGTTTGAGTTCCGTAATCTTAAGGGGGGATTCGTCAATTCAGAATCTGTTACCTATGCTGAAGACGAACTCCCAGGAATGCTCGTTCACCGTAAAGCCATTTTAGAAGCAATTCTCGATACTTTACCAACCGATCACATTCAGTTTAATGCTCAATTAGCTAAAATCTCTCAAACTGATCATAGTGCGATCGCTCATTTTAAAGATGGTAGTCAATGGGAAGGAGATTTAATTATTGGTGCGGATGGGATTTTGTCTAAGGTACGTCAGGCTATCGTTCCCAATGTTGAGCTTAACTATTTAGGAGATCTCGTTTGGCGCGGCATTGTTGAGGATCATAGTTTCTGTCCTGAAGGCAACTTTTTTGTTTATGTACGTGGTCGCGGCATTTATGCGAACTTCTTTCATATTGACGATACGCATACCCATTGGGGATTCTTTATTGAAACGGAACAAACGGATGCTGAGAAGGGAATACTTCAACCGACTAATACAACTATTCCCTCTCAAGAATTAGCAAAACTCCCAGAAGATGCCCGAAAGGTAATTGAATCAACACCTCCAGAAACTATGATTTGCCGTTATTCCTATGATATCGATCCCTTGCCACAGCTATATGATGGTCGTGTACTTTTAATTGGTGATGCGGCTCATGCGAAGAGTTCTACTCGTGCTAGAGGTATGACTTCAGGATGGGAGGATGGCTTGTTATTAACGCAATATCTCAAATCTAGTGCCAGAATTGACGAGGCTCTTGAAAAATACCAGACTGAGAGATTACCAATTGTCCATGAGTATCAACGCACTAGCCGTGAAATGAGTCAAAAAATTGGTCGTCGTTAAAGAATTTGAAGATATTTTCGCAGAAATTCTTAAAAAAATTTGTGACCAATGCTGTCGCTTATCGCCGTGATCGCCTCTCATCAAACCCAAGCAAAAAACAGCGATCGCGAATTGCTCGAGGATGCTGATGATCAGAAAATTGCTGACGTTCTCAATCAGAAGTTTGAGATAGAGTTTTTAGCGATCGTGCCTTGAGACGAGATTGGTGTAGTCGATGTTTTTTGAGGAAATTAAGGGCGATCGCTATTTTGCAATGACTTTACACTAAGGCATATCCAGTATGCGCTCTCACTTGATGCGGATGAAAGGCTAGGACAATATGATCTTTGGGAACTCCTGCTGCAACCAGTTCTTCAGTAATGCCATCTTCGATACCATCATAGTGAATCCAGATTTTGTCGTTACGAATTTCGGCATGAACAACACATCCATGTACTCGCCGACTGTTTTCCCATCCTTCGCGCATCAGCATAAAGTGGTTGCGATCGCGGCTAACCACAACGTAAGCACTCACGTCTCCATAGCGATAGGGAAGATCGGCATAGTATTGGAGCAAAGTTTCTAGGGTCTTGCGCCATGAGTCTAGGGTGTTATCTGTGGTTGCCATTGAATTATGTCCTCATGATCGGGGTCAAAAACAATAAGACGAAAATCTGGTTCTTCTATTATAAGCTGTCCAACTTCCTCTTGAAATATTGTCTCAAATGTATTGAGGCTAATCGCTAAGTACAAATTACGATCTGGTTCTCTTTTTTTGAGCGCTCTGGCATATAAAAAGAATTGTCCCCAAGCATTTTCCAGATCGCGAATGGGAGAAGAACTCAGAAAACTTTTGATTTCAACGGCAATTTTTTGATTGTCTCGTTCAGCGGCGATTAGTTTTTCTGCACCTAAGTCAATATAGACAGAACGAGTTCCTAAACTGAGAACAAGGGGATCATCTGTGATCGTCCAACCGTCTTTGATGAGGGCGTTACAGACGTTATCGTGGTAGATGTCTTTAGCGGGCATAAAGAGTGCGCTGAGATTGCATTGATGTCATTGTATCGCTTTAATATTTTTATTGATCGCGAATTGCTTAAGGATGCTGATGATCAGAAAATTACTGGCGCTCTCAATTAGGAGGTTGAGATTAAGTTTTCAGCGATCGCATCTTGAGACGAGTTTGGTCTAGGTTAATTCCAATATTACAAGGACTGGGCGAACTTTAGTTTCATTACTCGAAGTATAGGGATAATCAACTAACACAATATCGCCGCGTTGAATATTCATGATTGTCTACGGGGATCGAGATCGTTGTATACATCCATCGCTGGATCGTCCCAGCCTTCTTTGCCGAAGGTTTCCATGGCAGGCAGATACATATCTTGCAAGAATTGATTATTCTGCTCTTCGATTAAGAGTGCTTTTATTTTTGCATATACTTCTTCGCGAATGAGTACATAGGTTATTTCTGTATCTGGATCAATCGCACGAGGAGGATTTTTTCCTTGTTTGATCACATCTTGCCTTTGCTCAAAAGTTAATTCAATCATTTTTAATTCTCTAGATCCTTATTGCTGTTGTGTTCTTTGATTAGCTCTAATGAGTACTCAGGTTCATTTTCTCCATAACATTGTTCTAAGTTTTGCAAGGCGAAAGTTTCTAAATTATCTTCTTGTTGAGATATGACATTTTCAATGTTGATGGAGTTGATGATTTGTTGCCAGAGTTCAACAGGGATAATGACATCGATTGTTTTGCCTTCGGTATTGGTGACGTAGCGGATACGGTTATCTGCGTTTGGTGTTGCGATCGCCATGATGATCATCCTCTTATCATGCTTATATTTTATACCGCCGCTCGCTCAATCTACAGTGCGATCTCTTCTCATCAAACCTAAACAAAAACCAGCGATCGCTCTTGCTTGAGGATGCTGATTATCAGAAAATTGCTGGCGCTCTGAATCAGAAGGTTGAAATTATGACCGCATAATTTGTTAATATTGGTTTGAAGTCATAGATTATTTGACTATGAATCGAGTAATTAAACCAAATGCCAACTGATAGCCAATTAAGTAGTTTGTATCGTATCTGCTATCAGTTAACTTATACAATGCTCCAGCCTATACACCTTATCTGTATTGACGAGAGAACTCAAAATATTTATATTTTGGCTGGTTATCAAGAGGAGCTAGAGTTTCAAGTTTTACCTAATGGAGAGTTTGCAGATGAAAGTTGATTATAATTCTATGTCTAAAGCTGAACTGAAACAATATTTTCTGACACATCGCGGCGATCGCAATGCTTTTCAAGCTTATTTAGCTCGTCTCAATCAGAGTTCTCTTAGGGTTATTGCTAGTCCTAGCGATCCTGATTTTGATCAAAAAGTGCAAGTAGCTATTCGAGAAAGATTGGAATCACAAGCTAAAACTTCTTTGAAATTGACGGATAAGGCTTAGTAGATTTGTCACTTCTTGATAATTAGCGATCGCCTAAATCATCAGTATCTAACCGCGATCGCCTCTCATCAAACCTAAACAAAAACCAGCGATCGCGAATTGCTTGAGGGTGCTGATTATGATAGGCGATCGCTACAAAATCATGATCTAATCTTAAAATTTTTGATATGTGGCTTATTGGTGAGCTATGTTTGATTTGTGTGATTTGGATCTATAAGAAATCCATTTGTAAAAACATACTTAATGTGAGAGTCCAAAACCTATGTACGAATCGATTGATGTAGATACACAAAGAAAGTTGTACGCAGACTCTCCATCAAAGACTCCATTTGCTCATCAAACCGAAGCATTTGCTGCACTTAATCAAGTTTTTCAGCTTGGTAAAAACAAATCAGCTAGTGGGATGCTAGTGCTTCCCACTGGCGCAGGTAAGACATTTACCGCAGTTCGGTGGTTATGTAATCATGCACTCCCTAAAAAAATCAAAATTCTCTGGCTAGCACCTTCATATTATCTATTGGATCAAGCAGCAGCTACTTTTAAAGAGAATATTAGAGAAATTCCAGATCGAGAAAAAATAAATATTCGATGTGTCTCTAGCAGCAAGTCCCATGCAAATGCGTCATCAATCCAGTCGTCAGATGACGTTATCTTGATGACAACTCAAACAGCTATTATTAACTTACACAGTACCGCTAAAGACAAGACTAATGAAAACATTACAACAGCATTAAGGAAATTCATTGACGACAATCAAAATTCTGAGTTCTTCGTAGTGGTTGATGAAGCTCATCACACTCCTGCCTATGGCTTACGAAATCTTTTGATCGGCAAGCAAGAATCTAATTTGGGCTTGCGTAGTCTATTACCTAATTTGTATTTGTTAGGATTGACTGCAACGCCGACATACAGCGATAAAGCTAAGAAAGGTTGGCTCTCGAAAATATTTACTGACGGGAAACAGGGAATTATTTATCAAGCTGACAAAGAAAAATTAATGATGCAAGGTATTTTGGCTAGACCAAATTACACTGAAATTTCTACTGGTACAGAAGTTGAATTAGATGATGCTTTGTATGAAGAATTAACTAATAAGCATAAAGATTTACCAGAAAAAATCATAGAATTTCTTGCAGATAATCAGGATAGAAACAATGCAATTGTCAATACTTACTTAGCAGATAAGGAGCGATATGGTAAGACAATTATTTTTGCAGATCGTTGGTTTCAATGTGTTTA
>JBJTVM010000259.1:0-10109 GCA_046081205.1 Pseudanabaena sp.
GCGCCACCTTTATTTATTTGGTTTTTGATTTGTCCTAGCTATACTGCAAGTTCTTTTAATTCACAAAATAACTTCTTAGCTATTTTATATTTTGGCACTAGGCAGCTAGTAGATATTCAGAACTTTGTCTTGGCTGATCAAACTGATTGATAAATTTATCAACACTAGGGAAAACAGCGAACAATTGATCAACTCTTGTAATTTCAAATACAAGGCGAACTGCAGGTTGCTGAGAGCAGAGTAACAAATTGCCCTTTTGAGATTGCATCAGTCTCAAACATGCCAATAGCTTTTGTAAACCTTGGCTATCAATAAATTCTACATTTTCCATATCAACAATCAAAACAGGAAGTTCCTTGCTGTTCATCATCACATTAGCTGAAACCCAAGACTCAACCTTACTGAACAGTTCAGATCCTGCGAAGCTATCAAACTTGCTGTTAGTCAATTTAATGGTGAAAGCAGTCTCGCTGTTTAAACCTTGGCGGAAGGATAGCTGATTCACTTTAGTAATTGTATCCATTGTTCTTCCTTTTCGCTTCTTTTAGAGAGTAATAGTCTGGTTTCTAGGGCTTAGCATTTGATATAGCAGTGAATGCAGATTGCTCGACAACGCAAACTTTTTTCTTGCTTCTTGCTGTTAATTATTCACTCTTTTCTAGTTTGTGAAACCCTTAATAGATATATAAAGGTTAGTCAAAAGAAGTTAAAAAGTTATATAAAAGTTATTTTTATCAGCTAACTATAAATTTGGTAAAAATATGTAGCTTTATATACCAAAACAAGTTTTTAGACTTTTGGGTATAGTTATCGCTAATTATTTGTGGTCTAAATTACATCGCTTTGCGCTTACTTAAAACCCAGAAATATTTTTGAAAGTGTTGCAAAGCACCACTTTCAAAAATATTTCTGTACTACTCAAAGCCTCAATATGCTGTAATGCCAATTTTCATGATGACCAAGCCATCATGAAAATTGAAAAGGCAAGTAATTAGATAATTTCGCCGAATAGGTCGTAGTGATCGGTGGCGGTAATTTTGACAGAAAACATGGAGCCGAGGGTAGCTTTGCCGAGTGGATCGCGGACATAAACGACACCGTCAACATCAGGGGCAAATCTTGCCGATCGCCCAATTAGTTCACCTGTGTCAGGGTTTTCTTGCTCGATCAATACATCAACAGTTTTGCCAATTTCTAACTGATTTTTCTTGAACGATATTTCCTGTTGAGCAGCCATGATGCGATCGCGGCGTTCTTGTTTGATTTCTTCAGGTAATTGGTTAGGCAAATCAAAGGCTGGCGTACCTTCCTCAGCAGAAAAAGTAAATACACCAACATGATCAAATTCATGGCGCTGCACAAATTCCAATAGATGCTCAAACTGCTCCTCAGTTTCGTTGGGGAAGCCCACAATAAAAGTAGTGCGGGTAACCGCATTAGGCAGCGCTGCTTTGAGTTGCTCCATGATTTTGTCATTGATCCGCCCTTGCCAAGGACGATTCATCGCTCTTAACACATCAGGATGGGAATGCTGTAATGGTAAATCTAGATAAGGAACCACGTTAGGCGTGGACTTCATCGCATTGATTACCTTTGGAGTCAAGCCTGTGGGATAGGCGTAATGCATTCTGATCCAAGGCACATCGACTTGCCCAAGAGCGGTTAAGAGTTCGGCAAGTCGAGGCTGACCGTAAATATCTAACCCATAATTAGTGGTGATTTGGGAAATCAAGATAATTTCTTTGACTCCTTCACTTGCGAGGCGATCGCATTCCGTCACAATCGACTCAATTGAGCGCGATCGCTGATCGCCGCGTAAATGCGGAATAATGCAGAATGCACAACGATAATCACAACCTTCCGCAACACGCACATAGGCTACTGCTTCATTGGTAGTGCGATAGCGTGGCACAGCATCATCGGCAATATAGGTGGGAACCTGAGTAACTTCTTTGACCCGTTCGCCTTTCTCGGCACGTTCAATTACATCAACAATCTTTTGATAGTCACCAGTACCAACAAGGGCGACGGCTTCAGGGATTTCATCCAATAGTTCTTGTTGGAAATGCTGCGCCATACACCCAGCGATGACGATGCGTTTGCCCATATCGGCAAGTTCAACCAATGTCCGCACGGATTCGCGGCGAGCATCTTCGATAAAGCTACAGGTGTTGACGATCACATAATCGGCTAGCTCTTCGTTGCTATCAACTTGATAACCTGCCTGTACTAACAAGCCCAGCATATGCTCCGTATCGACGCGGTTCTTTTCACAACCCAAGTGAGAGAAAGCGATCGTGGGTTTGACGGTTTGAACCAGATTGACCATATTTCTATTAACGCAATTCTTGGCGCGCAAAATTTCAGACACTCTAGCTTAACAAAACTTAAGCACTATGCGATCGCTATAATTGCGATCGCTATGATTGCGATCGCCATGATTAAAACTCCGTCTCTTCATTTACTGGTTTGGCTTTACCTTTAAGTCTCTCATCACAGGTTTTGGAGGTAGCTTCGACTAGCTTTGCAGTGGGGCCAAAGGTAGCATCTTGATAAAGGCGATCATATTCCCTTTGATAATGAGCCGCTACAGTCTCATTTTGAATTGCAACTAAAACCTCATCATTAGTATTATTTGCCGCATTAGTCCAATTGTGTGAACCTGTCAAAACTAGATTGCGATCAAGAATCGCGAACTTATGATGCAAAGTATCCCCAGATACAAGATTGGGAATACCGACAGTTTTAATTGGTTGTTTCCATGCGCTACTTTTACCTGTTTTACAGTCTTGAGTAGACTGCAAACCCCACATATCAAGGGTAGAGGAGTAATCACGATAGGCAAATTGTGGTTCCACTAAGACTCGAATCTGCATATTTGAGCGTTGGCGTTCTTCGAGAATCGTGGAAATGAATTGATCGGAATAGACAAATAGAGCCATATCGACATTATTTTTGGCTCCTGAGAGCGTTGTAGCAATTAGTCCATTACTAGTTTGCTCTCGGGCGGTATCTATAGGATCTGGGGAAAACTTAATACGGATTTGTGCGCCACCAATAATCAGATAATCAATTTTACGGGAAGGTTTTTTAGTACCAAATAAACTGTCGGGTTTGCCATTGGGACCATCCCCCCACATCAAATTGAATTCTTTCTTAAACCTTGCGGCAAGTTCTTTGCTATCAATCCTCACAAGATTATTGGCATTACCCCTCGTCTGAGGTCTAGTAAAGTCACCATGAATATCACTCATGGTTAAATTAGCTGAACCAAATAAAACAATCTGATCATCAATCACCATAAACTTATGGTGCATTAGCCCAGCGCCTTTCGAGCCATCGGCAGTGTCATCAATCCAAGGCACATTGGTAGCTTTAATTAATCGCAGCCCATCACGACGATCCAATTCATCTTCACTTAAGCGACCATCATTGTTAATATCGGCAAATTTTTGAAATTCTTGATAGCGATCGCGATCGCGGAGATTCAGCTTCTCAATTTCCTCAGAAGTCAATTCACTCCAAGCCCGACTATATTTATTTTCAAGAATCAGCCGAACATTGACACCCCGCAATCTTGCATCGACGATCGCTTTAGCAATATTTGGTAGGCGTAATTCTTGGACAGCAACATCAAGGCTGAATTTAGCATTGCTGACATTATCAATCATTACCCTTTCAAGATTGTCCCCCAAACGCTCGATTTTGCGATATGGATCGGTATATCGAGCAGCCTGATTTTGATTAAAAAATACTTGAATATTTGGATGCTGCGGTAGGGCAGGAACTATGCCAGACTCAGATTGGCAAGCATTTACAGTGATCGCAATTAGTAGCACCACACTACAGAACAGCAGCCAAAGAACTATCTTTCGAGGTAGTGATCGAAATTGATGATTTAGGCTCGAATAGGTCAGATAACCCATACATGCAAGACTTCAAATTTTGCAATCCTAGTCTACAGCCTTAGTACGAAATCTAGTCCTTAGTTAGCTAATAATTGGCGATTATTAGCTAACTTGGCTTACTTTACCTTGATCGACAGCTTTCATGAGATATTCTAAAGCTTCGTGATCAGGATCGGTAATGTATCCTTGCTCAGAAAGTTCATGATTAATCATGTTTTCCAGTTCAGGGGTAAGTCTTTTGATGAGGAGCGCACGGTTGACTAAGTTTCTAATGACACTCTTGTTGTTCATGATCTTTTACTAGGCGTATATTGAAATAAGGACAGAACTAGAGAAGTAATTTCTGTTAGAGTGTTGACAAATCTCGATTGACTTGATGTACCTCCACTCTTTTAGGACTATCTCCATAACAATAAGTTTCCGCCAAAATCAATGCTTCAGATGTGACTTGTATCTGTAGATAGATGTGACTCTCATATATAGACATAGGTGATCACAGTCACAAAAAGATAGAGCGGCGCGAAGCGCCGCTCTATCTTTTTGTCACATAGCGCTAGTTGCTTGCTCAAAGCGCAATAGTTCTAAGGAACGATCGCCATAAATCGACTCAATATTCTCTTCACAACAGGCGATCGCAAAGTCATCTAGTTCTTCTGGCTCAATACCGAACATGTCATAAAAAGTATCGGGTTCCACTCTGCAAAAACGTGGTCTTTGCTCATAGATTTTGCAGTTACGATTAAGGTGATCGAAGTTAATACACCAACCATCACTACCCACCATACTTAAGTATTTTTGTAACTCATCGGGGGTGAGGTAATCTGCGAGGTCAGGGCGCTCACTCGGATCGAGATGACAGCAAGCGCCACAGCCACTAATACATTGCCAAGTTGCCATTTCGTTAGTCTTTTATAGTGAAAGAAAAGTTGGTGCGACGCACCAACTTTTCTCTCACTATAAAGTCAATCCATACCAATCTCGAATTAATTTATTCACGATGTGAGGGCTTTCATCGTGAGGGCAATGCCCTGCATTAATGTAATGCTCAGTAAGTGATGGATAAAACTCACGAAATTTTGCACCCCTAGCACGGGAATTCATCCAAGGATCTCCTTCACCCCAAATCGTCATTAAAGGACAGGTCATCGCTCCCAGTAACTCATCGACTTTTTTACCTTGGGGTGTACTAAATACTGATGCAAAAACCTGTGGAGCACCCTGATCACAAGACGGACGATAAATATCTTCGACTAATTGATCGGTAACGGCAGATTGATCTAAATAGACTTTTTTGAGAGTGCTACGAATGCGCGATTTTTGGCGGACAAAGTTAAATAGTAGTTGGTTTGCCCAAGGCTGACGTAACAATTTCTGCAAGGCTGGGGCGATCGCCTTTTGGATGGGATTGACTTTTTTTGCCCCAAGGGGATTAGTGTCAGTAAATGGGCCTGCACTATTGAGCAAGATCACACCCGCCACAGATTGCCGATAATCAGCAGCTACACATAACGAAGAATAACCACCGAGGGAGTTACCTGCAATTACGGTGGGGCGTTGAATGTTTGCGGTAATAAATTCATGAAGTTGATCGCGCCAAAGATTACCGCTATATTGCCATGCAGGTTTTTGCGATCGCCCAAAGCCTAACAAATCAATCGCATATACTTCAAACTCTTGACTAAGTTCCGAGATATTCTTGCGCCAGTGATCGGTGGATGCACCAAAACCATGCACTAAGAGCAACGGTGGACGCTGAGGATTATTTCCTGCTTTGACAAAATAAATTTTTTGTTCTCGCCACAACCAATATTGACCAGCGATCGCTTCAGTACTTGTGAAAACCATCTAACCTCAAAACCCTCTTGATTACAAAGAAAGGGAGCGCTACGCGCTCCCTTTATCTATGTTAATCTCAAGCTTTAGATTTTATCCAAATCTACCGCTAATATATTCTTCGGTCGCTACTTGCTTGGGACTGCTAAAAATAACTGAAGTACGATCAATTTCTACCAGCTTACCCATCCGCTTGCCATTGTCAGCAAGTTCGGTATTAAAGAAAGCCGTCATATCAGCCGATCGCGACGCTTGTTGCATGTTGTGGGTCACGATAATCAGCGTAAATTTTTGCTTTAATTCCTGCATTAATTCTTCAATGCGAAGGGTGGAGATCGGGTCAAGCGCTGAGCAAGGCTCATCCATCAAGATTACCTGTGGCTCAACGGCGATCGCTCTGGCAATACAAAGACGTTGTTGCTGTCCACCAGAGAGAGCCAGACCACTCTCATTCAGTTTGTCTTTTACCTCATCCCAAATTGCAGCTGATCGCAATGATTTTTCGACCAAATCATCCATGTCCTTCTTAGAACCCTTAAAGCCATTAATTCTTGGGCCGAAGGCAATATTTTCATAGATCGACTTTGGAAATGGGTTAGGACGTTGGAATACCATACCAATATGACGACGCACTGCTACAGCATCAATCTTCGGATCATAAAGATTATGACCATTGAAGGTGATTTTTCCTTTTACCCTTGCGCCTTCGATTAAGTCGTTAAGGCGGTTAAAGCATCGCAAAATTGTACTTTTGCCACAGCCAGAAGGACCAATGAAAGCCGTAATTTGATTTTTGTATATTTCTAGATTTACTCCTGCCACGGCTGGAGTATTTGAACTGTAGAAAACATTAACGTCCTCTGCAATCAATATTGACTCATGTTCGGCTTGCTTGTCACTTAAATTCATTGTAAAAAACCAAATTCGTTAGATTTATTCTTGTCGAATACTCTGGATTACTGGAAGCGATTGCGGAGGAAAATCGCCACTAAGTTCATACCTAAAACCAGAAATAGCAGCACTACGATCCCAGCCGAGGCAAGCGTTTGAAAGTCTGGTTTCGGATCACCAACCCACTCATAGATTTGGTAGGGTAGAACGGAAAAGAAGTTGTCGTTTGACCATAATGTATCGGTAAATACATCTCCGATCTTACCACTGAATAAAGCTCCAAAATTGATAGGCGAAGCTTTGGGGTCAAATAAAACTGTACCAGCTCCCAAAACCACAATCGGCGCAGTCTCACCAATACCCCTAGAAGAAGAAATAATTACCGCAGTCAAAATCCCTGGCATAGCCGAAGGTAAGACGTGATGGCGAATTGTTTGCCATTTCGTCGCACCGACACCATAGGATGCTTGGCGGACAGATTGCGGAACAGCACGGATTGCTTCTCTAGAGATAACAATTACTGGTGGCAAAATCAGTAAAGTAATCGTCAAAATTCCTGTCAATAGTACAGCGCGACCACTGTATAAACTGCGTACAAATAGTCCTAGCCCTAATAATCCATAAATGATCGATGGAATACCAGCCAAGTTGTAAATATTTAGCTCGATTAACTCTGACAACCAATTCTTTTTGGCATATTCCTCTAAATAAATTGCTGAGCAAACTCCTAGAGGGACTACTAACAGCAATACATATGCAAGCATTGAGATCGAGCCAAGAATTGCGGCTCTGTATCCAGACTCTAGTGGACGACGAGAGGGATAATTTTGAAATAAATCCCAGTTCAATCGACTAGCAGCATCACTAAATACGTCAAAAATTAAGAAGGCGAGGATAATTAATCCAAGGGATGTTGCAAAAATGCAAAAAGCTGCAAATATTTTTCCCCATAGTTGCCTTGACTCAAGCTTTGGTTCAAATTTTGACTCGCTAGATTGTCCGTCAATATTTTCTAAGATGTCTAACCCTTTACTCATAGGTTTCTTGGAACCGTTTGCTAATTTGCTTACTGATAATATTGAGAAGAAGCGTGATCAGAAATAGCGTCATCCCAACTGCAAAGAGAGCTTGGTATTCGACGCTGCCAACTCTTGAGTCGCCCTTGGCAACTTGAGCAATATAGGCGGTCATTGTGCCAACTGTTTGTCTGGGGTCGAGAGTTAACACCGGACGTTGACCCGCAGCGATCGCCACAATCATTGTTTCACCAACTGCGCGGGATATACCCAGAATGATTGCAGCACAGATACCTGACAAGGCGGCTGGAAACACAACAGTAGTAGCAACTTCTTTTTTTGTGGAGCCAAGCCCATAAGCTGCTTCGCGCAAAGATCCGGGTACAGCGCGCATCGCATCGGTACTAACTGAGGCGATCGTGGGGATAATCATCACACCCATGATCAAACCGGCGCTGAGAGCGTTAAACCCATTTAACCCAGGAATGATTTTGGCAAGGATTGGGGTAATGAATGTTAGTGCAAAGTAGCCATACACAACTGTAGGTACGCCAGCCAATAACTCAATTATGGGGCGAAGTATCTTACCCACCTTTGGTGATGCATATTCTGACAAATAGACGGCGGTTGCTAAACCTAGAGGTGTTGCTACCAACATGGCAATTAGCGCCACCATAACTGTGCCGTTCACAGTTGGCCAAACGCAAAAACTTTTCTCGGCAAATTGAGGAGCCCAACTACAGCTATAGTTGCCATTTTCTAAGGTTTTGCCAAACAAAAACTCACCAATGCTAGCCTTGCCCAAAAAACTGACCGTCTCTGAGGCTAATACATAGACGATCGCCACTGTGGTCATCACAGAAATAAAGGCACAAAAAAGCAATGCATAGCCAATCGCACTTTCTTTGATATTGCAATCGCGGCGTTGATAAAGATCGAGATCTTCGACTGGAGGGGGAATTACAGGACTTGTCATAAATGTTCCTAATCAAGTACATCAAAAGTCAAAGCCCCCCATCAAAATAGAGAGGAGGGCTTAGCTTAAAACTAACTCAAAATTACTTCAAGTCCTTAGCCAACAATTCAGCGATCGGCACACCAGCAGGAGCATCCATAAAGGTTGTACCAGTCTTAGCAGCACTCACGCGCTCCAAGATTTTAGGCATTGCGTCAGCAGGAAGAGGTATATAACCGACCTCTTTAACAACCTTCAAATCTTTGTAGTAGTAATCAACAAAAGCTTTTACTTCTGGACGAGCAAGAGATTTCTTGTTGACGTAGATAAATAGAGGACGAGATAGGGGTGAATATTTACCAGAATTGATATTCTCAGGAGTTGGAGCTACGCAGCCCTTGCCTCCATCAATTTCCACAGCAGTCAATGCCTTAGCATTTTCTTCGTAGTAGGCTACGCCAAAGAAGCCAAGAGATCCCTTATTACCTTGGACTCCCTTAACAATGATGTTGTCATCTTCGCTAGGTTGATAATCCTTTCGGCTCACCTTAGATTTACCATTAACAGCTTCAGTAAAGTAGTCAAAAGTACCAGAATCAGCGCCTGCTCCAAACAATGCTAGGGGCTCCTTAGGAAAGTCAGGACGAACTTGATCCCAACTAGAAATCTTGCCTTCAGAGTCAGGAGACCACATGGTCTTTAACTCGGCTACAGTGAGGCATTTTGCCCAAGTATTCTCCTTATTGACAACAACTGTCAAGCCATCAACGGCGATTGGTAGTTCAACAAACTCTACACCTTTCTTTTGGCAATCTTCAGCTTCTTTAGCTTTGATTGGACGAGAAGCATTAGAAATATCAGTATCTCCAGCACAGAATTTCTTGAAGCCACCACCAGTACCACTTGTACCTACGGGAACTTTTACGCCAGGGTTAGATTTTGCGAAGTCTTCAGCAACAGCTTTGGTAATTGGAGCAACGGTACTAGAACCATCAATGGTGATATTGCCAGATAAATTAGAAGGTGCGCTTGCTGATTCTTTAGCAGGCTCTTTGGCTGGATCTTTCATCGCTGTCGTTGGTGAAGCTGCTGGGCTAGTTGCACCAGGTGTGGGGGTGGTGCTACCGCTACAGGATGCTAGCGCTGAGGCAAGTGTAATGCCAGCTACAAACTTGACTACACTACGATTGATACTCTTTTTAGACATCATAAAAATCTTACTGCGATTATATCTGTTACGGTTTACTGAGCATTTAGACTAGACACAATCGATACTAAACTGTATCCGTCAACACAAGGTTAAGGAACGTTAAAGATGCAGTTAAGTTTAGTTTGCCAACAAGTTTTTACGTCAAGATTAATTAACAATAAGGAGACATAAGGGGTGATCAATAGCTTATCTTTCCCGTTTTGTCTGCTAGCCATAATGCCTATTTATAGCCTTTATCAATCAAGTGAAGTATAGGTTTCTCAGTCTTCGGCACTGGTCAGTTAAGGTGTGAGAGG
>JBJTVM010000260.1:0-13599 GCA_046081205.1 Pseudanabaena sp.
TACTCCACCAAACCCCACTTTCGTTGGCTGTGGTTCGCCAACGCTTACTGCAACCGCAGGTAGTACTTCCAGGAGCAATCAAGTTAACGTCAATTCGACGAACGCAGAAAGTGGGAAGAATCGCTAAGCGATTCTTCCCACTTTCTGCTATTTGCAGTGTGAGAAGCACTCCGCAAATGGCTATATGGAATTCAGGTTTCGTTATATGGCAATTACCGATCAAGCGAACCACAAGAAAAATTTTGAAAGTGTTGCAAAGCAGCACTTTCAAAATTTATTCTGGGTTTTAAGTCAGTGCAAAGTGCTGTATCAGGTTCTCAATACGAGAACGATCAAAACCAAAAAACACAGCAATTCTCATTATAAAAATCGTTTTTTGAAAGCCAGCTGTTAGCTGGCTTTCAAAAAACGATTTGGGTGTTTACAGCGCCGAACGCGCTGTAAACACCCTAGTTTCATAATGAGAATCGCTGTCAAAAGCTTCAAAACCTTTACACAAGGCTATTTTTTAGTATAATGATGGTTTTAAAATTGCTCTAATGAGTATCTCTCTCAAGCGATCACAATTCCCAAAAACTTCACTTAATTTAGTGCTAGTTATTCCATTTGTGACGTTAGTTGTGGGGACTGCTACATTAATCGGCTATTTGTCATATCAGAGTGGACAGCAAGCGATTGAGAATTTAGCTAATCAGCTATTACGTCAAACCTCGGAGCGGGTAGGCGATCGCCTCGATACCTATATGCAGCGATCGCAGCAGATTGTCGCAGCTAATCAGTTAGCAGTAAAACAAGGAACCCTGAAGCTTGATAACCAAGAACAACTGAGACAACAACTCTGGCAACAAATTCTTTTAAATCCATCACTACCAGCGAGTGGTTTTTGGAGCGATGCAGGTACAGTGGTTGGCTACTTGCGAATTGACTCCCAAGAAGTACAACAACTTGCCGAGAAAGCCACAGGTAGAGCTATCCCTCTCGGTTCTATTTTCTTTAACGAAATTATTCCCAATCAGCGCCGATATTATGCAGTTGATCCTCAAGGCAAGCCCTCTCAACTGTTTTTACAATTTAATGATGACTTTCGTAATGTTACTTGGTACAAGCAAGCAAAGGATATTGGTAAACAAGCATGGACACCCATATCTTTAGCAAGAGTTATCCCCACGCTACAAACAGTTGCAGTTGCTCCAGTCGTTGATGCCACTGGCAAATTTTATGGTTTTTTCACTGCTAATTATCTCTTGTCAGATATCAGCCTGTTTCTCTCTCAATTGAAATTTACTCCCACTGGACAGATATTTATTATCGAGCGATCGGGTGATCTTGTGGCGACATCTGTGGCTGCGGAAGCTTCGGGATTAAAACGGATAGATGGACAGTTTACTCGGCTTACGGCGATTGACAGCCAAGATAAATTGACAAGGGAAGTCTCTAAACAACTACTTCAGCAATTTGGTAGTTTTGATCATCTCAAGGAATCCAGACAGGTTGCCTTGACTATTGAGGGATATCGCCAATTTGTGCAGATTACGCCCTATCAAGACAAATATGGATTGAACTGGCAGTTAGTGACTGTGATCCCTGAATCTGACTTCATCACCGAAATTCAGTCAAATGCTTATCGTACAGGACTTTTATGTGTTTTGGCTTTGATAGTTTCTGTGGGAGTTGGCATTTGGACATCTCGGCGAATCGGGCGATCGCTGTCTCATCTTACTAAAGCCACCAAATCTTTCTCCGAACAGCGTCTTGAGCAACCAATCCCCAATACAAGGATTACTGAAGTGCAAGCTTTAAAAGAAGCTTTGCATCAAATGATGGTCGATCTCCGAGATGCCGATCAAATGAGCTTGAATTATGAGCAAGATTTGGAGCGACAGGTTGCGGAAAAAACAGATGCTCTGATTGAAGCCCAACGCATCGCTCGTGTGGGAAGTTGGGCTTTTGATGTGGCAACAGGGACGAGTACTTGGTCAGCCGAGCAGTTTCGCATTTTGGGATTTGATCCAAATGTGCCATTACCCAACTATGTAAACTTTTTTGATATTGTTCCCAAAGATGACCAACCTCAAATTCGCGCAGCCGTTGAAGAGGCGATCGCACATGGCACACCCTACACTGTCGAGCATGGCGTTATTCGACCTGATGGTTCCATTTGCTACATTATCAGCCGAGGTGAGGCGGTCTGTGATAAACAGGGACATGTGATTAAGCTAGTTGGCACGATTACCGATATTAGCGATCGCAAGCAAGCTGAAATTGCCTTAAAGCAAAGTGAAACTCGGTTTCTCGAAATTTCTGAATCCTCACCTGCCAATATTTATATAATCGTCCAGCGACCTGATGGCTCTACTTATTTTGAACATATGAGTCGGGCGATCGAAGTGATTCATGAGCTAACCTTGGAAGAAGTTCTAGCTGATGCTTCAATTCTCCTTGATCGTATCCATCCAGATGATATTGCTGGCTACCAAGCCGCAGTGCAATGTAGTCTCGAAACATTACAGCCATTTCGTCATGAATGGCGCATTGTCAACCCATCAGGATCAATCAAATGGATCAAGGGAAACTCTCGACCTAAACTACGAGGCAATGGAGATGTCGCTTGGTATGGAGTGGTAATTGAAATTAGCGATCGTAAACAGGCTGAAGCATTATTGCAAAAAAGTGAAGCGGCTCTGATTGAGGCTCAAGGGATCGCCCATATTGGCAACTGGTCATTTGATATTCAAAGTCAGAAAATTACATGGTCAAAGGAACTTTTCTATATGTTTGAGCTTGACCCATCTCAACCAGAGCCAAGCTATGCAGATTATCTCCAGCTAATTTATGCTGATGATCGGTTTGTCTTACAGCAATATGTAGAACGAGCGATCGCCGATGGGATTCCCTATGTCATCGACTATCGAATCATCAGCTCCGATGGCTCTATTCGCTACCATGAGGGACGTGCTGAAATAGAAATTAACAACCAAGGACAAGTTGTGCGGCTTTTTGGAACAACCCTAGATATTACTGATCGTAAACGGTCTGAAATAGAACTAGCCAAAGCTAAGGAAAAGGCTGAAGCTGACACCAAAGCCAAGAGCGAATTTCTAGCAAATATGAGCCATGAAATTCGTACACCAATGAATGGTGTGATCGGAATGACGCAACTTCTGGAGACTACTGAACTTACAGAAGAACAAGCAGATTTTGTGAAAACCATTAAAGACAGTGGTGAAGCTCTGTTAACTGTAATCAACGATATTCTAGACTTTTCTAAAATTGAGTCAGGGATGGTAGAAATCGAAGAATCGGAGTTCACATTAGAAGATGTAGTAATGGGAGTTTGCAAGATACTAGAGCCCCAAGCGAACGATAAACATATTATGCTCCAATATGAGATCGCCCCTGAAATACCCAGCACTATGATCGGCGATTACACCCGCTTACGTCAAATCTTGCTAAATATCGTCGGCAATGCGGTGAAATTTACCCAACAGGGGCATGTGAAGATTTCTGTCAGTAGCAAGTCCCTCGGACTTCAGTCTTCTCTTCCAGAAGGGAAAGAGGAATCATCTTTTGGTTTCTCGGAGCAAGAGGGTTTAGAGGTAAGAGAAAAATATCAGCTAAAGTTTACGATCGCGGATACAGGTATCGGCATCAAAAGCGATCGCCTTAATCACTTATTTCAACCCTTCACCCAGGCTGATGCTTCCGTTAGTCGGAAATATGGTGGTACTGGACTGGGACTGGCGATTAGCAAGCGTCTAGTCGAATTAATGAATGGCACAATTTGGGTAGAGAGCTTTGGTCAAGTTGGCGGTTATCCTCCCGCAGACTGGCAACCTTCGCTAGTTCCCCAAGGATCGATCTTTCACTTTGCGATCGTCATTTCAACTAGTGAAAAAATCAAACAGTCTTTAGTAGCTTCTATAGGAGAAACGATGTCTAACACACTATTTGCCGATAAATTACCCTTGAGGATTCTCTTAGTAGAAGATAATCGAGTTAATCAAATGGTTGCTCGCTCACTGCTCAAAAAACTTGGCTATGAAGTCGCTGATATTGCTAATAATGGATTAGAAGCAGTCCAAGCTGTTAAAGAGCATAATTATGATTTGATATTTATGGATTTGCAAATGCCAGAAATGGATGGCTTAACAGCCACAAAGATTATTCGTACTGAATTAATGAACCAAGTCAGGATTGTTGCGATGACTGCCAGTGTCATGCCCGAAGATCGCCAAGCCTGCATAGATGTCGGCATGAATGATTATGTCAGTAAACCGATTAATGCCCAAGAAATTATGCGCGTTGTTTCGAGCCAAAAATAAGTTAACGTGAATGACTATATCGAATTCACGTTAAATATCACTAGTTAAGATAAAGCGCCAATCACTTTGATCCATACCGTGACTGACTAAACTAGCCGTCGCATTGGGGAAAATGCCTTTTGACTGAAGCGCGATCGCTAATTCATCTCCACTGGGTACACAAAACATATGGCTATATCCAGCTAGTGGAGTTTCAATCTCTACTAGTAGATTTTCGCCCCATTGCACATGGAGCAATGGCAGCATTTTTCCATTACTTTGGAGTTTTAAGTCCTTAATTCCTTGTAGTGATAGATAGGAAATCTTACCGCGATATTTGATGAGTATGGGTTCCAGCGATCGCATTACTTCCGCATCTACACTGTAAATTCCTAATATCGATGAGCATCGGAATCGCAAAAGATTAAACTTCTCATAAATACGCACCAACCGATTGGGCTTGCCATCACTGGCGTTCATCGAAATCGTATAGCCGCGATCACATTTACCAATACAGGACTGTAAAGCATAGTACAGCAGCCTCATCGAAAGATGTTGTCTTTGGTAGTCTGGATGTACTTTTAAATCGCATAAATACCAAGCTAAACGCAATGATTCTCCTTGGCGATCAGGTACTTGTCGAAGGATGCCTGCACCAACTGCGGCAACTCTTTCGCCATCCAATGCCACAAAATAATTGACATCGCCGAGGCGATCAAAAAAGGCAAAGTAGTTATTTCCATGATTAATTTGGAACGCATCATTTCCCAATGGATAGAACGCAGTCAGCTCGATCGCCTCAATGCCGACTTGAAATAAAGAACGCTCAGCAAATTCAATTTGATGAAACTTCATGACCGAAAACCTACTACGACTTCACGATAGAAAAATGAGCGATCGCTTGCTAATAATTCCTGACTAAGATGGTGATCAACAGGTATATGCTTCGCCATAATTGCGGCTAGATGATGATCGCCATTGAGTCGCCGCCCGATAATAGCTCCTCCTGATTTCAAGCAAGCGATCGCATCCGTCAGCATTTGATGGAGATGGCTCAAAGGCATCCAGTCTGAGATATTAGAAAACTGAATCAAATCGAATCTCTCTACTGTGGCAAGCTGCTGAAGGCGATCGACAAATGCCCCCTGATGCAATTGTAATCTTTCTGTTCCTAATGCCCGAATATTCTCCTGAGCAGAGTCTTGGAGATACAGGGGCAATCCTTCACCTGCAAGATAACCTGAAAGATCATCAGCGTAGCGATCGCCCCAGACTTGGGTTAAAAAATAATTTTCATGGGGATTAAAGCGTTGTAAAGCTTGAGCAAACACATCGGCAAAATGTTCACCAAAACTGCAATCCATCGAATAGTTAACCGCTGCTTCACCAAATGTTTGAACCAGTCTCTCCCGTTCAAATACCTGTTCAAATAGATTGAGCCATTGTGGATGTTGAACTGCGGTTAATGGTTCTTTTAAAGGAGAAATCCCAATCTGAGCAAATTTTGTGGCAAGTTCGCGAAATAGCTGTTCAAACCGCCCGACTCGATTAACACCAAAGGCAATTTGCTCCTGTCTAGCATCCCAAAATGCTTGGGTGGGTTGCGGTAAATAGTTGCGTAAGTTGGCATAGATGCTGAGGCGATCCCGATCGCTAGCAGCTTGCTCGGCATCAAATTGAACGACTCCAATCAATCGTAATTGTGCATCTAGCGGCAAGTGTAATAGGGCTTGTCGGCGCAATTCCACAAGGTGTAGTTGGGCAGGATTGAGATCTATGGCTTCGATTTTGGTGATCGCAGGGCTAGTGAGTAAACTCAGGGCTGTGCAACCACCTGAAGCCACTAAAAGGATTCTCAATGGTCGTTGATGCTTGGCTAGTTCTTGGATGACTCGTAATTCAATGCGAGGATCTTCGCGTACTTGGGAGAAGGCAATTTCTGAGACGGGGCTAGCTTTCAAGTTACAAGTCACGATACAAACTCCAAAAATAGTGAGCGCCCAGCACTAATCCTTGGACAACTTGCTCACGAGAGCAGGGATTAATCCAACCCATTTCTGCTAAGTGCAGCAAGTCTCGAGCATGTTCGGTATCTAGCTTTTCATGCACCGCATAGTGGGATTGACTGCCAGTAGCCGTCCAACCACGTTGCTGCAAAGTCCTAGCGATCGCTGCACTAATGCCGACATAGAGATACTCGATCATGCCGAGCATCGCCGCACCTGATTCCCCCGACTGCATCAAGCAATAGGTCAAAATCGATTGGTTAAAGGCTAATACTGGCATCGTGCAGGTAGCCTCTAGTTCGCGATCACTCGCGCCCAAGGCGCGAAGATATTGCTGAAACGTATATTTATGCGATCGCCAGCAATCGCCATGTCCATGTTCTTCAGTGATATTGGCAAGCAGAGGCAAGCGAGACTCTAAAGTTGTAGTTCTGGCTAATACTGCTGCTAATGGCTGAGAGAATGACTCCACTGCAAATCGAAAAGGAACTTGACTTTGCCGAAAAGCCTCGCGATCGGTCAGAGGGTCTTCCATCCAGAGGATATAAGGATGGTAACTAAAGTCATATACCTCCGCCACATGTAAGACCGCTGACTGCAAAGATGGGAATTTGCTTAATTCTGCTATGGCTAATTCAGGGTATTGCCGAATTCTAGGATTAGCGATCGGCTTTCTGATTAAAGTTTGCATCTGTTTCTCCACTCAATTAATCACAACGGAACCGACCTGCCGACGCTGTATGCTTGCAGCGATGAAATCTTGGACAAAAGCAAAATAGGAAGGAATATAAGGTGCACCCTGTTGGAGCAGATCTGATTTCAATTCTTGATGCAAGCGGGGTAAATGATACCAAGGCACGGCTGGATAGAGATGATGTTCTAGATGATAGTTCTCATTACACATAAAGAATCGCACTAAGGGAACTGTCAAAATCGTGCGGGTTCCACGCACTAAATCAGCTTCATGCTCAAGGAGAGTGTGCTGACTCATACCGCGAATATTCACCATCGTGTTAATCCACAACATCGGAATTAGCCAACCATGAATTAGCAATGCTGGTGGTAGAGGTGACAGTATGACTGCTGTAACTAGTAAGCCCAACAAGCCCACTTCGATCGCAATCCATAGGCGCTCGGACTTATTTCCCTGCCAAAAGCCAAGAATCGGAATCACTACAATATAAACAGGATAACCAATTATCAATCTTCCCCAATGCATCAAAAAGGTTAGCCAGTTCCATTTTGTATAGTTTTTGTAATGATCGGGATCACCTTCCACACCTAAGTGTTGATGATGTTTGAGATGTAAGACTTTGTAAGCGGAGAAATTTTGCCCAACGGGTAAAGCACAAAGAATACTCAGCCACCGATTCCATTGCAGATTGCGGCTAAGTACACCATGCACTCCCTCATGGGTAAACAGGCTAATGCCATGCAAAGAGGCTGCTGCCAAAAGATATAAGGGTAAACAGAGGAGATATACCCAAGGTGTCGCGATCGCCTGTACTAACCCATAGGTTGCTAATGCTGACAAGATGTACAACCCAATGAAAATGGGCAAACGATGCGGATGTTGATCGAGGCTATGTAATTGTTTCAGCAATTCGGGAGAGAGTTTGGGCTTTGCTGTTTCACCAGAGGGAGCGGTTTGCTCAAGTCTTAAATTTTCCTTGTCTGAGAATTGTTGTGTTTTCATAGACTTAGGGGTTCCCACAGAGTAGGTCATATATAATCGCGATCGCTACTAAAAAGCCAATGTATTGTGAGGCGGCGAAGCTTCCTCACAATATTTAAGATGCCAGAGTTAAAAAGAACCCATTTGTTTAGGGTTGCTTCGTCGCCCTAAACATTAAGATGCCAGAGTTAACTTATGTTAAAGGCTCACTTTTAGGATCATTAGCAGGATCAGTTATTGTGATTGTGATGGCTCTGAGCTTTATAGCCTATTGAGGCTTTGAGTAGTACAGAAAGATTTTTGAAAGCGGCGCGAAGCACCGCTTTCAAAAATCTTTCTGGGCTTAAATTAAACGCAAAGCACTATAACCCACTTAATTATCTTTATTTATTTATCAATCTATGACAGTACTTACCCATCCCAACGATGTCTACACCCTTGCTCAATGGCTAGCAGGTGATCATAGTAATTGGGAACAGGCGATCGATAACCCCCCATTTTTTGCCCATATTCGCGTGGGTATCCGCGCCTTACCCAACCCAATTACTGAGAATGGTGTATGGCTATTTCTCGAACAAGCTTACGACTATGAGCTACATCATCCCTATCGCACAGCCGTATTACACCTGATCTTTCAAAACGATCGCATTGAAATGATCAACTATCGCCTCACAGAAGCCGAAAAATTCTTTGGTGCTAGTCGCGATCGAGATCGGCTAAATGCGCTGGATATTAATGCGATCGCCCAATTGGAAGGCTGTACACAATGGGTGTATCGAGCTGATCAGCATACTTTCAAAGGTGCAGTCGAACCTGGGAAAAAGTGCTGCATTAATCGCAAGGGAGTTGATACTTACCTCTCGATTGAGTTTGAAGTGACTGAAAATACCTATAGCAGCCTTGATCGTGGATATGACATAGTAACCGATGAGCGGGTGTGGGGTTCGATCGCAGGAGCCTTTCAATTTACCAAAAAAGTCAGCTTTGGCGACGAAATTTCCCTAGGTTCTACTCCTCAAGGTATAATAGCTTCCTGATAAATTAGAGTTTTGGGACATCTAAATATTGAGCAATCGGTACATGATTTCCCACAATCTGACCAATCAGAGCTTTCTGCATCGCAATTTGCCATTAACTAACTGCTAAATAATCTGTTAAAAGCTTTATTTAGGGGCATACAGTAAAATAAAGAGCCAATTTTTTGTGGTGCAGGAAGCCGCGCCACAAAAAAATCAGTTTCTTTGAACCCTTAGTAAAGCTGCTCAAACTTTTATTGGTATTTAATCAAACCGTAAGTTGCTGTAAATCAGAAAGCAAAACTAGTGTGAGTATTAAAGGTGTAATTTGAAAGTCCTCGTAGTTGGCAGTGGCGGCAGAGAACACGCCTTAGCTTGGAAACTTCTGCAATCTCCCAATATTGATCGCGTCTTTTGCATCCCCGGAAATGGCGGTACGGCAAACATGCCTAATTGCCAGAATGTTTCCCTTAGCATTGATGACTTTGAGGGGATTTTAAGATTTGCTCAAGTGCAAGGTGTTGGTTTTACGATTGTTGGGCCCGAACTGCCCCTAGCACTTGGCATTGTTGATTATTTTCAAGCAGCCGAAGCATTGATTTTTGGTCCAACTCAAGAGGGGGCAAAGATTGAATCCAGCAAGTCTTGGGCAAAGACGCTCATGCAGGAAGCAAATATTCCTACAGCAGTCAGTGCTACTTTCCAGAGTCTCGAAGCTGCTCAAGCATACATCCAACAACAGGGCGCACCAATTGTGATCAAGGCGGATGGTCTAGCTAGCGGTAAGGGTGTTACCGTGGCGATGACTATCGAAGAAGCCACTGAAGCGCTTGATCGCATTTTTGCAGGACATTTCGGCTCCGCAGGCGAAACCGTCGTCATCGAAGAATTCATGACAGGGCAAGAAGTATCCGTCCTTGCGGTCACCGATGGTAAAACCATTCGCCCCTTAAGTCCTGCTCAAGATCACAAACGTCTCGGTGACGGTGATACAGGACCAAATACAGGCGGGATGGGAGCCTATGCACCCGCACCGATCGCGACACCTGAGTTGATGGCAAAAGTGCAGACTCAAGTTTTAGAACCTGCGATCGCCGCTTTAAATGCTAGAGGTATTGATTATCGTGGTTGCCTTTATGCGGGGTTAATGATTACTCCCGAAGGCGAACCAAAAGTTGTGGAGTTTAACTGTCGGTTGGGCGATCCCGAGACCCAAGCAGTCTTGCCATTACTGGATACCAATCTTGATGATTTGTTGATGGCTTGTATCGAAGGCAACCTCGCTAACTTTCCACCTATTAAATGGAAAAATCAGTCATCCGTATGTGTGGTGATGGCAGCAGGTGGCTATCCAGACAAGGTAGAGACGGGACAGTTTATTACGGGTATCGGTAAAGCAGAAGACTTAGGTGCATTTGTATTTCAGTCAGGAACAAAGCTAAAGAACAATGCCCTAGTAACCAATGGTGGTCGAGTGCTTGGAATAACAGCTTTAGGTGATGACATTCGTAATGCCATCACCAATGTTTATAGCGCTGTTGAGTTTATTGCCTATGACGGGATGTATTACCGCAAGGATATAGCCAGCAAAGCGATTGATTAAACCAAAAGCCCGCGCATAGCGCGGGCTTTTGGTTTAATCAATTCACAAAAGTGTGGCTACACTTCTGTGAATTAAAAACTAAACCCTGTAAGGGTTTTGAAAGCGCAAAATGGCTACGCCATTTTGCGCTTTGGTATTAATCAGCCATGCTGAGATTTACGGTAATCGTTAATTTTAAAGAAGAGTCAGTATTTGAGTCATGGATTTGCTGCCAGTGGTGATTAATCGGGCGATCGCCAATCGGCTCGGTCAAAACCCTTGCTAGTAGTTGCAAAAGCTTAGAAGCACCATTACTAATCTCTTGGCTAAACGACTCTGTAGCTGTAGGCAAATTCACAGGTGATGTTGTGCTAATCATTTGTGAATTGATTGCAGATTGGTAAGTGTTACTAATATTCGGATTAGTAGTTAATGCACGATTGCTATAACGACGCAAAACCACTTGTAAATTATTTTTAGTTACGCGATCGCCAAAAGATTCTGATAGTAATTGCCATAGTTTATAGCCAACATCGCGAATATATGCCGCGTCATATCCAACTTTTTCAGCAATTTCTGAATAGGTCTTACCATCCCAAGTTTGACGAAATATCGCCTCTTGAATTGTACTGAGGCTCTTATTTCCCAAAACAGAATCTACGATATTGAGTGCGTCTTCAATAGTCATCGTTTTCCTCACAGTTCACTAATTGTTTGTATTTAGATAGTCTCTGCAAAAAATTAGCGAGTCAAAATGTTTTCATAATATTCTGATTCTAAATCTTGATATTAAATTAGGAACTTTCTAATTTAATATCCATCTAATTAGACATAAGTAGGTTTGATTAGGCAAACAAACACATAGTTTGTACTCAACACATTCACAAATATCTTAACCAACTCTTTTCCCAATTAAATGATTAGAATTTCTTAGTAAATTTACAGTTGCTCAACACCCTTCCGTTAGACTCGCTAAAAGATCTTAGAGATTAATCCAAAAATCAATACAGATAACAACGTAGAAAACAGAATGTTTTGTATGCTGATCTGATTGACACAGCTAAGTTAGCACAGTTTATTTAAACTGGATTATGTAAGGTAATTGTATAGATGTAAACCTCAAAAACATTTAATAGTAAGGTTTTCAAGGATTGCTATATTTTTTATAAGTAGCTCAAACTTGTTTTTAACGATAAAAATACTGATATTTGATGACATCAATCAAGGCATTAACAAACAAGATCTTGGAACAGAAAAAGTCTGGTCTTTTTTTCTAGCATTTTCTGACAAACAGATGAAGGCAGAGCTTTGAGATGCCTTCATCTGTTTATCCTGTAGCAATCCTAAATGGTTTGTGAAAGTGCACCTCGAAAGGAGCATCTCAATTAGGTATTAAGTATAAATACTTATAATAAAAAATTCTGCACTTCAGGCTTAGTCAATACAGGAAAAACTGACATTTCGCTTATTTATCGTATATTAACAATGCCAAAAACAATGATTTTAGACACTTTTTGTACTAAGTATAATTTCTCAGTGCCAAAGTGAGATGCTCCCAGTTAGATTTTCGTACCGAATTTGCTCGTACTACTATTGTCTCTTCTTGAGACTCTTTTGAGTTTTCTACACCACTAAGGTAGAAATACACCAAATGGAATAATTAGCATAACGATTTAATTAGCTGAGCAATAGCCTGTCGGCTAGATTTGTTTGTTAGCTTTTGATATTTCTTGCTTCTCAATATCGCGCAACGCTTTGCCAGAAGAATCTTTCCACTCCAATAGACCGTTTGCACTACGTCCCATTATTACCATTGCGGCGGCTGATGGACTACTAAACAAGTAATCTGATTTAAAAACAAGTTTGTTTTCAATTTTAACAATAACTTCATTCTCGATAAGTTCATCTCTCAGTTTGTTAAGCCCTTTGTCACGGTAAGACTGCACTGTATCATTCGCAATCTCAGAATCACGAAAAACAACAAATCCATCCGATGTTCTTTTACCTTTTGCGTTAGCACCTCTAGTTGCATTTATGTAGAGCTTTTCATCATTACTGTTACTGACTAACTCTTGCTTTATAAGAGGCTCAAAGACTCTAAAACCCAGTGTATTGATGAGAATTTTGATATACTCAATAAACTCTTCCATTTCTGCTTGATCAGACTCTGAAATAGAACTTTTTGTTGGGATATTGCTGTTTTGTACGTCATATCTAGATGCAGAATTCGCAATTTCAAATAACCTAGACTCTAGATATTTTATATGTGCCTTATTAAGATTCTCATCTTTACTAATAAATACAACCGCTTCATTCCAAAATTCTTTTTCTGAAACATGTTTAACAAGTCTCAAATAAGCATTTTCAGCCTCACCAATGTAAACTTTAGCCTTATCAGTTGATGTTTCAGGTTTTCCAAATAACAAATAAACTGTGGTACTTTTAAGATCTTCTCTATCAGAGCAGTCTTTTACTTTACCTCTAGGAATTCTGTAAGCTTTTCCTGTCCAATTAGATAGTTCACAAACTATTCTGCCATCTGGGTCTGAGTCCATCAAGAAAAGTTTTATTGTTTTTCCATATTTAGTTGCATACATAAAACTGACTCGAAAAGACTAATTAAAAATTTAAAGCAAGTGCGGTTTAATTTTTATATTTAGGACAAAATAACGTAGGTTTTACTCCAAGTAAAACACGAAGGGAGCATTTCACTTTTCTTTGTAAGTATAAATACTTACAAAGAAAAGTGGATATTTCAGACTTAGAGAATAAAGAAAAATCGAAAATATCATGTATTTATCGCATATTAGTAGCGTCCAAAGCAACGATTTTAGGCGCTTTCAACGCTAAGTATAATTACTCAGTGCCAAAGTGAGATGCTCCCCACCCCGAATGGGTACGCTTCCACAAACCAAAAAATCTACAAATGATTCAGGACTAATACATTTGCACAGAAATCAGGGAAAATATCATTTTTAACGTCAACTCGATGAAATCGCAAAATGGTAAAAATCACTCT
>JBJTVM010000261.1:0-6469 GCA_046081205.1 Pseudanabaena sp.
CAAGGCAAATGCGGGAGTTTCGCTAAATTAGCGATCGCCAAAACCAACAGATCCCCCTGACAGTCTGCCAAAGCTCGACTCAACCACCGCCCCGCCCCATCAATCCAAGCAAACAACTGCTTACCCATCGCCACAGGAGCAGGCATCAGCGTATAAGTATCCCGTTCCGCTAAAGTGATTAGATCAGCGATCGCGCTCATCTGCAAGATCTGGCTTTCATAGCCCTGACTATTCAGCTTGTAATACCGCAACTCAACCGATCCCTGACTGTACGGATGCAACTCAATATAAAGGATTTGCACAAACTACTCCAAAACACTAGGTAGATATTCCCAATTCGTAGGATGTGTTAGCGCCAGCGTAACGCATCTAAATCCCAGTTATCGGTGCGTTACGGCTTCGCCTAACAGCACTCTACAACTACAACTAACTCTCTAAAACCTTACGGATTTGTTCGATTGTCGCATTTTCTAGCAAGAGGCAACAGGGCAGAAGCAAGCTATATTTGATTATGGATACAATACAGCTAAGAATAGGGTAAACCCATGCAAATCACTGTAGAAATACCCGATGATATCGCCCTGCGTTTAGAACCGCTCAAAGACAAACTTCCGCAAATTCTGGCTCTAGGCTTACAAGAAATCACCGCCAACCCTACCACAGGCTTTTCTGGACTTACTGAAATCTTAGAATTTTTGGCAAAACTACCATCCCCTCAAGAAATTCTTGCCCTCCGCCTTACTCCTAACCTACAGACTGAAATTGAAAATCTTTTAGATAAAAACCGCACTGAAGGACTGAATGAAAGCGATCTCCATCTATGGCAACACTATGAATTTGTGGAACATCTAGTCCGTCTTGCTAAAGCACAGGCACTACTCAAACTACAACAAAGTGCATGAGGGCACTGGTCATCTAAAACGTGATCGACGTATTTCCGCCTTTTTTATCGGCTTGAAATGGACGTTTCAGCACCTATCCCTCATTAGCTGACCAGTGCCGCATGAGTAAAACTTATATTTCGACAAGTTTGCGTCGCATGGTTAGCGATCGGGCTAAAAATCGTTGTGAATATTGCTTGATTCCAGAAATATTAGTATTAGCTTCCCATCAAGTCGATCATGTAATCGCTGAAAAGCACGGTGGCGAAACTATAGATAAAAATTTGGCTCTCTCCTGTTCGCTATGCAATCAAGCAAAAGGTAGTGATATTGCCTCCATTGATCCCGAAACTGGCGATACAGTGAGACTCTACAACCCTAGACAAGACATCTGGCAAGAACATTTTTATCTTGACTCGGAAAGTGGCGTAATTCAACCATTGTCAGCGATCGGGCGTGTCACTGTGAACTTATTGAGAATGAATCGATTAGCATCTTTACCTTCACGTCAACTTTTTGCTCGCTATTCCCAAAATCTTTGAGTGCGCCAACAACTAGTTTTATTATTTAGAAACCTCACACTTGAGGCACAATAATCAGCATAAATCTAAAGGTGATGACTGTGAAAGTGAAGGATAGTTTAAAAGCGATCGCCAATTATTTAAAACTGACACCGCAGATAAAGCGATCTTTGCAGATATTCTTAGCTTTTGTGATTAGCTTTGCGATCGCCGTTTCTCCTGGCCTATTCCATGTCGTAGCAAATGTCATTGCACAGGAAAGTCGCTTCTCACTGCGGATTTTGCACACCAACGATCATCACGCGCATTTGGAACCTGCCAAATATGGCGATCGCCTGTTGGGAGGAATCGCCCGTCGCCGTACACTGGTTGATCAAATTCGTGCTGAGAGCAAGACCAATCAAGAACCTTTGCTGCTATTGGATGCAGGGGATATCTTTCAAGGAACTCTTTATTTCAATCAATACCTCGGACAGGCGGATCTCGATTTTTATAATGCCCTTGCCTATGACGCTGGAACCATTGGTAATCATGAGTTTGATCGCGGACAGCAAGTCCTCGCCGACTTCATCGCTAAAGCAAAATTTCCCATCATTTCGGCAAATCTGGACATCGCGCCCGCATCACCTCTCTATGGCAAAGTTCGTCCTTGGCATATTCTCAATGTGAAAGGCGAAAAGATTGGCGTATTTGGCTTGACGACTCCTGACACAGCGATATTAGCTAGCGTCGGTGATGGCGTGAAGTTTACTGACCCGCTCGCCGCCGCTCGCACATCAGTGATAGCGCTCAAACAACAGGGAATCAATAAAATTGTGGCTCTAACTCACATTGGCTTTGAGAATGATGTCACATTAGCTCGAAAAGTCCCTAACATCGACATCATCATCGGTGGTCATAGCCATACAGCCGTTGGCAATATTCCCAATGCTAATCATCCCTATCCATTGGTTGAGAAAAATGGAACCAAGGAACCTGTATTAGTAGTAACGGATTGGGAATGGGGTAAATATTTAGGAGATTTGTCAGTGAGTTTCGATCGCACAGGCAAATTAATTGCTTGGGCAGGCAAGCCCCACGCCCTTGACGCAAGTATCAAACCCAATCAAGAATTTACAGATAAACTCAAAGCCTATGCCGCACCAATAGAGGCATTACGCCAAAAGGTTATCGGTAAATCTTTGATAGCCCTAGATGGCGATCGCGTCAAACTACGCTCTAGCGAAACGGCACTAGGTAATTTGATAGCCGATGCGATCTTGGCAAAGACAAAGATTGATCAAGTCCAAGTTGCCCTAGTCAATGCAGGTGGCATTCGCAATGGCTTCCCTCTAGGCAATATCACAATGGGCAACGTCTTAGAAGTACTTCCCTTTGGCAACACGATTACAAGGGTGGAGTTAACTGGCAATCAGTTAAAGGAAGCCTTAGAAAGTGGGGTGAGTATGGCTGAGCGAGGGGAAGGCAGATTCCCTCAAGTGGCAGGGATTCGCTTTGTCTGGGATGTTAAACTCGCCGCAGGTAAGCGGATTACGAAGGTAGAGGTCAAAGATGCTTCAGGTAACTTCCAATTGTTAAACATCAATGCAATCTATAAGGTCGCCACAAATAACTTCCTTGCTTCTGGTGGTGACGGTTATCGTATTTTTGCAGAAGGTAAAAATCTCTTAGAAACTGGATATCTGCTATCAGATGCGATCGCTGAATATATCACTGCTAACTCACCCTTGCAGGTAAAAACTGAGAATCGCATCATAGGTCAGTGACTATAGCGATACTCCTTACAAGCCATTACCGATCGCAAAGAATGCTGACCAGTAATAGGGATGCTTGTAATCCTTTGATTTAATCAGCGAAACTTGCGCTCGGCGTAATCCTTCTGTAACTGTGACATTGCCTTTTTGAAGTTCACCATAAAACTCAGTCATCAGTGCCTGAGTGCCTATATCATCGACTTTCCAGAGGGAAGCAATCGCCTGTTTTGCCCCTGCTTTCTGAATTTGATAGCCAAATCCTAAGATTTCTACACCATCGCCCATTTTACCAACTCCAGTCTGGCAAGCACTCAACACAATCAAATCGATATTCGGGATTTGCCAATCAGTAATTTCATTGAGACGGATTTTGTCACCATTGCCGAAGATGATGAAAGATTGATCGGGAGAACCTATATTGAATTCGGCATGGGTAGCAAGATGGAGGATATTGTGATTTTTAAATTTGGACTCAATCGCTTGGCGGCTAAAGTTTTCTTCGATGAGAGTGACTGAGTTTTGAAAGGAATTAGCAATTGATTGAACTTCTGTAATCGTTGCAGGTAAAGCTGTTTGTCCAAATTTTCGCTCACCTGATTTACCACCAAAGGCTCCTGCAAGAATGCTAGGTTGCGCTTTAGATTGCGGCGCAAAGTCAGAGAGAATATAGGCAATCAAATTACTGACTCGATATTTTTCGATTAGCCACTGTTTGCCATCGTACAGAGCAGCCATAGGAACATATCGCAATTGTCCGTCGGGTGCGTAGAGAATCGTTTCCGCTTTGGCTTGTGTGAGTTCTGCTTCAATGGGTTTAATCAGCAAATTATACAGTTCTGTAGCATGTTCTTTGACATCTTCAGAGCCATTATCAAGGAGTCCCCCTCGATAATCAATAATTAATTTTTCCAGATTTTCTTGAGATATTTTAACGGTACGGTTGACGGGAATATTATTTTTGGAGAAGACAATCAACTCTAAGCGATCGCGAAGAATTAGAGGATAAAGTAAGACTGTGCCTTGGGGAATTTGTTTGAGGTAATCAGGAACTCTATTGATTTCTGATTTAGGAAGCTGTTGAATCTGAGTGGCAAGTTGGCGATTCAGTTCATAGAGCTTTTCTTTGCTAGCTGCTGATAGCTGATTGCTGACTATTTTCTCTGGCTCTAAAAGCCTAATCCCTTCGGCGGTTCTGTTATTACCTTTAATATTTTTTAAATAGTCTTCGAGTTCTTGGACTTTGAGCAAGTCCAGAACTTGAATAGCTTCAATAATCCGTCCTTGCCTAAGTAATAGCTCAACAAGTATCCGATAGGAAAAGTCAACTCGACCTAAATAAGATTTTCGCTCTTCTTGGCTGAGTCCGCGAATATCTTTGCGAATGGATTCTCGCACATTGACAGATTGTTTATAAGACAAAATTGCGAGATCTATCTGATTTAGACCAAGAAACGACAATCCCAAATTATTGAGGATAATTCCTTCTCCGTCGCGATCACCGATTTGTTTGACGATTACTAAAGCTTGCTGGTAGGACTCGATTGATTGCTGATACTGTCCTAGATTATTGTACGCAAGACCCAAACCGATCCGTGAATATCCTTCGCCGTTACGATCGCCGATTTGTTTGGCGATTACTAAAGCTTGCTGGTAGTAATCTATAGCTTTTTGATACTGTCCTAGCCTGTAGTATCCATTTCCCAAACCACCAAGCGATTTACCTTCACCATCACGATTGCCGAGCTGCTTAAAGATTGCTAAGGATTGCTGATAGTAATCAACTGCTTTCTGGTACTGCCCTATATTGTTTGCTGTCAGTCCCAAACTAAGTAGCGAAGTTGCTTCCCCATCGCGATCACTAATTTGTTTGGCAAGTGCTAAGGATTGTTGATAGTAATCAATCGCCTTCTGATACTGTCCTAGTCTGTCATAGGTAAGCCCTAGATTATTGAGTGATTTTCCTTCTCCAAGGCGATCGCCGATTTGCTTAAAGATGGCTAAGGATTGTTGATGGTAATCTATAGATTTTTGGTACTCGCCAAGGCTGGAGAATGTAGTGCCGAGATTGCCAAGCGTAGAGCCTTCACCATTAAGATTGCCAATTTGCTTAAAGATTACTAAAGATTGCTGGTAGTAATCTATGGCTTTTTGATACTGCCCTAGTCGGTTGTAGGCATTGCCTAGTCCATTCAGCGAAGTGCTTTCACTGCTGCGATCGCTGATTTGCTTACTAAGCTCTAAACCTTGTTGGAAAGCTGCAATCGATTGCTGGTAATTTCCAATGCTGAGGTAGGCAATGCCGAGACTGATCAGCGAAGCGTTTTCGCCGTTGCGATCACCAAGTTGTTTAAAGACTTCTAACGCTTGCTGATAAGATTCTATCGCTTGTTGGTACTTTCCTAATCTGCCATACAAAATCCCCAGACTTCCAAGTGATTTTCCCTCACTATCGCGATCACCGATTTGCTTGGAGAGAACTACAGATTTTTGATAATAATCAATCGCTTGTTGGTACTTTCCTAAACTATTGTAAGCATTACCCAAACCAAAGAGTGAATATCCTTCACCATTACGATTATAGATTTGCTTAAAGATAGCTAGGGCTTGTAAATAAGCATCTATCGATTTTTGATACTCTTCTAGACTGTTATATGTATAGCCCAGACTGAGAAGCGAAAATCCTTCACCATAGAGATTGTTTGTAGCTTGATATATTTCTAAAGCTGCTTGATATGATTTGATTGCTTCACGGTATTGTCTTTGAGAAAGCTGCTGATTTCCCACTTCAATCAAGCGATCTACTAATGGTTTAGGATCTTGCATGACCTGCGCTTGGGTCAACATAGGCAGGCCAGGTAGCAAGCCTAAACCTAAGAGTCCAGAAGCCAAAATAAACACAAGCGAGTAAAACCGTAAAGCCATAACATCACCTCTGAAGTCATAGAGTAATTGTACATTTACCAAACTCCTATAATCAATTACTGATCGCAAAGAATGCTGACCAGTAATTTGGATGATTGTAATCCTTTGATTTAATTAGCGAAACTTGCGCTCGGCGTAATGCTTCCGTAACCGTGACATCACCTTTTTGAAGTTCGCCATAAAACGCAGTCATCAGAGCTTGTGTGCCTACATCATCGACTTTCCAGAGGGAAGCGATCGCCTGTTTTGCCCCTGCTTTCTGAACTTGATAACCAACGCCTAAGATTCCCACACCATCGCCCAGCTTACCAACTCCAGTATGGCAAGCACTCAACACAATCAAATCGATATTCGGAATTTGCCAGTCAGTGATTTCATTGAGACTAATTTT
>JBJTVM010000262.1:0-5296 GCA_046081205.1 Pseudanabaena sp.
TAGTAGTCAATGTCAATTTGGTTTATTGATCATTGCTCTTTTGGCAGTTTGTGACATTCACTTCCTGCCTTTCTTTTCTTCTTTTTAGTCTAAAGTCCAGTACAGATCCCCCCTACCCCCCTTAGAAAGGGGGGCTTTAGACAACTTCACAAAGTGAGAAATTCATCTTGGAAACTATTGCAGAAAAAGGAATCTCTTAAAATCCCCCCTTTACAAGGGTGGTAGGGGGGATCAACCCTCCAAACGAAGTCAAAAAAATTATTCAATCTTGCAAGGCGATCGCAAACTTTTGCCCAGTAAGTCTAAAGTGACTAAAGATCCCCCCTACCCCCCTTAGAAAGGGGGGCTTTAGACAGCTTCACAAAGTGAGAAATTCATCTTGGGAACTATTACAAACAAAGAAACCTCTTAAAAGCCCCCCTTTGCAAGGGGGGTAGGGGGGATCAACCCTCCAAATGCAGCAATTAAGCCCTTCCTTCCAAATTGAAAACATGACAGAATCCTATAAGATAAGCAACAGATGAAAGCGAAAAGTTTAGATCCCCCCTACCCCCCTTAGAAAGGGGGGCTTTTAAAAATCTATGATCCAAACCGACAACCATCTGCCTTACAATCCAAAGCTCCGCGATCGCGCTAGAGAACTTCGCAAAAACATGACCGAAGCAGAGCGAAAACTCTGGTATGACTATCTTCGAGATCTTTCTAAAAGATTTTATCGACAAAGACCCATCGATAACTTCATTGTAGACTTCTATTGCCCAGCATTAAAGCTAGTGATTGAGATTGACGGCGACACACACAGCAGTCAAGAGTCACAAGATTATGACTTAGAGCGATCGCAGAGATTAGAAGGTTATGGATTGCAAGTGGTCAGGTTTACAAATGAAGAAGTTTTAGCTGACTTTGAGGGGGTTTGTTTGAGGATTGAAAATTTCACTCTTTAGAATTTTTTATAAAAGCACAGAGGGCGCAGCATTTGCGAAAACAGATTTCGGTGATGAGTTTAGAAATTGTCTCGCAAATGCAACGCCCCTACAAGTCCTAATGGCTATTTGAACTTCTCAAGAATACGACGCATCGCTTCATTCACATTATCGCGACTATTGAAAGCCGAAATACGGAAGTAACCTTCACCTGCTGCACCAAAACCCGAACCAGGAGTTCCTACTACATTGCAGGTTTGTAAGAGCTTATCGAAGAAATCCCAACTGGTCAGTCCTGCGGGAGTCTTCACCCATACATAGGGAGCATTTTCGCCACCATAGACAGCCAAACTAGCTTCAGTCAACTTCTCACGGATAATCTTCGCATTTTCCATGTAGAAATCAATCAAAGCTCTAGTTTGCGCCTTCCCTTCTTCAGAATAGACTGCCTCAGCACCACGTTGGACAATGTAGGAAACACCATTAAACTTAGTCGATTGACGACGATTCCAGAGCTTCCATAGTTCCACATTAGAACCATCTTTTGCCTTGCCAATCAAGTTCTTAGGCACAACGGTTAACGCGCAACGAGTACCTGTAAATCCTGCATTCTTCGAGAAAGAACGGAACTCGATCGCACATTCCTTAGCGCCTTCAATTTCGTAAATAGAATGGGGTAGACTCGGATCGGTGATAAAGGCTTCGTAGGCAGCATCAAAGAAAATAATCGAACCATTGGCACGGGCATAATCTACCCATGCTTGTAGATGTTCCTTTGTGGCAGTTGCACCTGTGGGATTATTGGGGAAGCAGAGATAAATCAGATCGACTTTTTGGGTGGGAATCTCAGCAGTGAAATTATTTTCAGCAGTGACAGGTAAATAAACTAAGCCTTCGTATTCGCCCTTGTCGTTGATGTCGCCCGTATGACCTGCCATAACATTAGTATCCACATACACGGGATAGACAGGATCGGTGACAGCAATAGTGTTGTCATCACCAAAAATATCGAGAATGTTGCCGCAGTCGCACTTAGAACCATCGGAAATAAAAATCTCAGAAGCATCAATATCACAGCCTCTCGCTTGAAAATCATGGGCAGCGATTTTTTCACGCAACCATGCGTAGCCCTGTTCGGGGCCATATCCCTTAAATAAACTGCGATCGCCCATATCTTCAACCGCTTTGATCATGGCATCACGACATGCTTCTGGCAAGGGTTCGGTGACATCACCAATGCCAAGGCGAATCACTTTTGCGTCAGGATTTGCCTCGATAAAGGCGTTTACCCGTCTTGCAATTTCGGGAAAAAGGTAGCCTGCCTTGAGTTTGAGATAGTTATCGTTAACGGTAGCCATGATGGATGAGTTAATCTTTTTTGATTTTTGTATAGTTTTATATTATGCCTTTATCAAGTTACTTAAGTCACCAAAAGCTCTAATAGACTTCATCATGGCTGCCAATATCTACGTATAGCAACGCAAGAGATAGGACAAATCAAAACCCAAAAGATGAGTGGCGGCGCGAAGCGCCACCACTCATCTTTTTATGTCCTAAGCAAAACTTACATTGCTATAGCACAATCATCATTTCTAGCAGTTTCTCATATTCAGAAAATCTAAAAATAATTCTGCAATCATAGACATCAGAACATGATCATAAACCCGCATTCTCTAATAACGTTTGAATCATTTGAGCTAAATTCTTTAACTTAACTGGCTTAGCTAAGTAATCACTGGCTCCAGCTTCTAGAAATCTTTCGCGATCGCCAGCCATTACTAAAGCCGTCAGCGCAATAATTGGAATGTCAACCACATCAGGATCGAGACGAATTTGCTTGATCGCTTCTAAACCATCCATGACTGGCATTTGAATATCCATCAAAATCAGATCGGGTTTATGAGCTTTAGTAATTGCGATCGCTTCTTTCCCATCTTTAGCTAAGAGAAATCGATAATTCTTAGCTTTAAGATAACTCGAAACCGTCATAGAATTGACTTCATCATCATCTACGATCAATATCAGAAAATCCTGTCTGATATCTGTATAGGTGTTTGAGAGTTCAGTTTCTAAGGGCTTGACTGGTAAATTGCCTGAGCATATTTTAGTTTGAGGGTTTGGGAGAGGCAGACAAGGCAGGAGGATTGTGAAACAACTGCCCACGCCCACTTCGCTAGTTAAATCTACATAGCCACCATGAAGCTCGACAATGCGCTTTACCAACGCTAGCCCCAATCCCGTCCCCTCAAATTTACGATTTAAGGCGCTATCGATTTGAATAAAGGGCTGAAATAGTTTCTGAATATTCTCTGGCGCGATACCTATGCCCGTATCGCTTATAGAAATCTGTAGATATTCCTGTGTTGTATCTGTTGTTTTGTTTAGGACAGAAGGCTGTTGTCTGACTTCTAAAGTGACCGCCCCTCCACCAGTCGCCGTAAATTTAACTGCATTATTGAGGAGATTAATTAATGCTTGACGAATACGTCGTTCATCTATTAGCAGGTTAGGAAGGTTAGGGGCAAGTTTGATGGTCAATTGGATTTGTTTTTTTAAGGCTTGCTGCTTCACAAATTCTAAACTTGATTGAGCTATCAATGGGATTGAAGCAATCTCAAAATCTAGCTCGATCTGTCCAGATTCAATTTTTGCTAAGTCCAAAATGTCGTTAATCAATTCGAGAAGATGGTTACTGCTCCTTTCGATAGTTTGTAATGCGTCAAGTTGGCGATCGTTGACTGCACCAAATATGTGATCTTGCAGTGATTCAGTCATTCCTAAAATGGCATTGAGGGGAGTACGCAGTTCGTGACTCATATTTGCCAAAAAACTATCCTTTAGCCGATGGGATTCAATCAGTTGAGTATTGGTTAGTTGCAATTGCTGCAAAAGATTTTCTTGGCGCTCCATCATCCTGAAGAAGGCTGTCGATAAACGACTAATTTCATCATTGGAGCTAATTTGCTCATTGCTTTCTATTCCTTTTACTTCGCAAACCCCTAAAATTGGCTGCAATCGACGGTTTAGATAACGAACAAATATCCCCACAACAAAAGCCATGACGATCGCTGCCGATAGAGTGGCGCTAATGGATAGCAATAGCGCAGGCTTAATAACCGTACCATAGGGAATAGATTGCAGCAGCACCCATTGACTACTCGGCACTCTCTCATAAACCCAAAAACTTTGTGTTTCATCTGACTCGATAATTCCTTGAGATTTTCCTTGAGCTAATTCAGATTGGACATCATTCCACATAACTTTATATGAAGACATTGATGCAATATTTTCTAAATGTATTGCTTTGTTAGGATCAGGTTCATAACTTAAAATCATTCCCTCTTGAGTCACAAACACTGAATATCCATCATCCTTGGAGTGACTTTTCTCATTAGAGTGACTTTTCTCATTAAGATTAAGATCTCTAATGTTAATATCACCATTCACAATGCCAATTAAATTGCCATTGCGATCGCGAATAGGTCCCGCAAATATCACCAAAGGAACTGGATAAACTGCATTGATATATGGCTTTGACCAAAAAAACTTATTCTCTTTGACAGCATCGGTATAATATTGCAATTCATGATATTTATCGACTTGCCAAAGTTCCACTAAACTGTAATTGGCATCTTCGGGAAGCTTCACACCTCGATTTGGTTGTGTCTCTTCGATAAAAGATCCAAACCATTGGCGATCTACCAAGCCATTTGGAGTCTGCATCACGCCAAAGCCAGTAATCAGTTTGGGACGAGCTGACATAAATGAAAGAACCATTTGGTCATATGCAGATGGAGACCGCACTCCGTTATTTTGTAAATTGATAGTTGCTACGACTATACTTTTTAAAAAAACTTCACTGTTACGCAACTCAGCATCTACCTCTTTCACCTTGAGATCTGCTTCTATCGTTAGATGGTACAGCTTGTCAGCTTCCACATTTAAATAAATTAGAGTTCCCAATCCAGCTAATCCAATAGTCACAGGTATCATTATTGATAAAAATAATCTTGTACCAATCGAAGAAAGCCCAAAGCCTCCTAGTTTAAATGAATTGATAGACTTCTTTTTAGACAAACTTTTTCTCATATATATCAAGGTTAAAAATATTTAGGTTAGAAAAATCTAAAAAATTACACATTTTTCTTTGCGTTTAAAATTTGTTGAATACTAGTAGCCAATTGCTTAAGCTTTAAAGGTTTTTGGAGATATTCATTGGCTCCAGCATCCAGACATCTATCGCGATCGCCCTTCATTGCCAAAGCCGTCAGCGCAATAATAGGAATATCAGCCAGATTAGGATCAAGGCGAATTTGTTTGATTGCTTCTAAACCATCTAAAACAGGCATTTGCACATCCATCAAAATCAAATC
>JBJTVM010000263.1:0-8970 GCA_046081205.1 Pseudanabaena sp.
AAATTTTGTCACCCGATCAACGACAAACTAAGTTAGTCAAGAAAATACTATTTGCCCTTGAAAATGGCACTGAATTAGCATGGCTTCTCGATCCTGAGGACAAAGTAATCTTTATATATCGTGCTAATCAGGCTCTGCAAATATACGATCGCCCCGAACAAGTTTTACCAATGCCAGATTTTGCTAGTGACTTACAATTAACCGTGGAAACTATTTTTAGTTGGCTCAGTGAATGAACTCTTTAAATTGAATCATAGCGACCGCCTTACTCTTCCCGATCATACGCAACTTCCCGAATCTGACGGTACATTTGTGAAAAATTTTCAAGAGCATCCCCAAAGCATCTTGCTCACGGACTCGATTGAGCCGATTTTGCAAAAATATCATCCTGACGGACAATATGCGATCGTGCAGGATTCAGGGATTTATTGGCGCATGACCGAACCGCCCGAAAAGGGAGCCGAAGCGCCTGATTGGTTTTATGTGCCGAATGTGCCGCCGACCTTAGATGGTCAATCTCGCCGATCCTATGTGCTGTGGCAAGAATTTATTGCGCCTTTGATCATTTTAGAATTTGTTTCTGGTACTGGCAAAGAAGAGCGCGATCGCACGCCTTGGATAGGTAAATTTTTTATTTATGAGCAGGTGATTCGTCGTGCCTTTTATGGCATTTATGAGGTGCAGAAATCCAGCATTGAAATATATCGCCATGTGACAAACCACTTTGAATTGGTTACTGCAAACGAGAGAGGGAATTTTCCAATTGAGGAGCTAGGCGTGGAGCTTGGTATTTGGCAAGGTGTTTACCAAAATTTGGAATTGCCTTGGCTGCGCTGGTGGGACGCTGACGGCAATTTGCTGTTAACAGGCTGGGAAACCTCTGAGCAAGAAAAGTTAATCGTGCAACAAGAACGGTTAATTGCTGAGCAGGAAAAGCAAAGAGCCGAAAAATTGATGGCGCAATTACGTGCTGAGTGCGATTGAACCTCAGTTATAGCTGAGCTTCGATCGCACTCAGCAACTTTTCTTGTGTCCAATTTTGGTACAAATGAGCAGCGATCGCCGCCGCACCTGCGCCAACACCTTCTTTAACAAAGCCTTGTTCATAGGCGCGTAACGGCGGAAACTTAGATTTGGCGAAGCTAAGCTGGGTGGCAAGTAAAGGGACATCGCGCACCGCTAGAGCCAAATCAACGGTGTGACCTGTGGGATCTTCAGCAACCCATCGGGTTGTACCGATCGCGATCATCTCAGGTTTCCAGACTAAATGCTGCTCATTAGCGATCGCTCTTGCGAGAGCATAAACGGCTAACATTTGGGTTCCGCCTGCCAGTAATACACCTGTATGACGACTAGCGGCGATTGCCATTCCTGCCACTGCAATTTGCATGGGATCGCCCACTGCTGCCACTATTTCCAAAGGCGTGGCTGGTTGCTCCAGATGTTGTAATCCCGCTTGGACAATTTCCCACTTTTGAGCATGATTACAGGTGGGATGAGAGCTATTGACTTTATCTTTAGCATCTATTCCTAACGCAGTCAGCAAGGCGAGAGCTGTCGTTGTGCCGCCAACTACACATTCACTCAAGATGACATAGGCTCCCACTTGTGCTAATTTCTCTCCCCACACTAAGCCCTGTACAAATAATTGCAGCACTGTTTCAATGGGCAAAGCTTTACCCTTACTCAGACACTTTGCAGGTAATCCGCCGAGGGCGATCGCCTTGGTTTCAACTGTTGGGGCGATCGCTAAGCCTGCATTAAAGATAAAAAGTGGTAACTCTTGCGTGGCAACTACGGCTCGGGAAATTAAGACAGGGGAAGCGCCTGCGACAAGGGGTGGTAAAGGGAAGTTGATATTTAAACCTGTAGCGAGAAACTCAGCATCGGCGATCGCGGTATGTTTACGGTCTTCAGGAGTTGCTCCTGCGGCAGATATGTTAGGAATTAGTCCTGTTTCCGTAAAACCTAACACACAAGCAAAGACTGGACGTTTACCACGATAGGTTTTAAGCCAAGCTTTTGCTTTTTTGCGTTGTGTGTAGGTCGTAATCATTAAACTTATTTGCAAAAGTTATTGAAAGTAAATACTTCTGAGGTGATTTTGTTAAGACAGTTAAAGATTATCTGAAGAATTAACCAAAAGGTCACATTTAGGTTCTTACAATGAACGTAACACATACAGCAATCCTAAGTAAGTTGTTAAATTAAATGTAGGATGGGTTAGCGATAGCGTAATCCATAATTGATAACTAATTGATGTGTTACGTTGCAGTTCATCATTGAATTAGCACATCCTACAAATAATTCAGCCTTCATACTTATTTGATTTGTGGAATAAGAGCAGTGATGAATTGCTCTTGATTGATGGTTGCAAAACCGCAAATTTAGGTAAGTGCAGATAATTGAATAAGGTGCATGAATGAAGATAGGCGTTATCAAGGAAATAGAATTTGGTGAACGTAGAGTAGCGTTAATTCCTGAAGTTGTTAGCCGCTTAACTAAAAGTGGATTGGAAGTATTAGTCGAAAGTCATGCTGGCGAATTGTCCTTTTTTGCGGACTCCACCTATGTGGAAGCGGGAGCCAAAATTATTACTGACAAGAGTGCTCTGATTGATGAATCAGATATTTTGCTCAAGGTCGGGGCTCCTCGTGAAGAGGAAGTAAGTATGTTCAAACAAGGACAGATTACCATCGGTTTTCTCAATCCTTTGGGGAGACCAGAACTAATTCGCCGTCTTGCACATCAAGGTGTGACAGCGATGAGTATGGAGATGATCCCGCGCAGTAGTCGCGCCCAAAGTATGGACGCTCTCTCTTCACAAGCTTCGATCGCTGGTTATAAAGCTGTACTAATCGCAGCAGCAGCTTTGCCCAAATATTTGCCAATGCTGACTACCGCCGCAGGAACGATCCCGCCTGCTAAAGTAGTTGTGTTGGGTGCTGGTGTAGCAGGGCTTCAGGCGATCGCCACAGCCCGTCGTCTGGGCGCACAGGTGGAAGCCTATGATATTCGTCCTGCGGTGCGAGAGGAAGTCCAGAGTCTTGGTGCAAAATTTATTGATGTGACTTTGCAGGAAGACACCACTGCGGCAGGGGGCTATGCGAAAGAGATTTCGGAAGCTGCTAAACAACATGCTCAAGTGATCCTCGCTAAGCATATTAAGGATGCAGATATTGTGATTACCACCGCTCAAGTGCCTGGGCGCAAAGCACCAGTGATGGTTACTGATCCCATGATTGCCCAAATGAAGAGTGGCTCGATCATTGTTGATCTAGCTGGAGAGCAAGGCGGAAACTGCGAAGGAACAGTCGCTGGCAAAGATGTGAATTGTCATGGTGTAACAATTATTTCGCCAATTAACCTTCCCGCTTCGATGCCGATCCATGCTTCTCAAAAATACGCCAAGAATTTACTCAATTTGCTCAACCACCTGATCAAGAAGGGTGAACTGCAACTTGATTTTGATGATGACATTATCAGCAGCACCTGTATCACTCATGCTGGTGAAATTCGCAATCAACGAGTTAAGGATGCCCTCTCTCAACTAGCGGTAAGTGTTTAAAAGAATCAGATTTTTTGTGGAAGCAGCGCCACAAAAAATCTGTTTTTTAGTCCACATCCAATTGCAGCGTCGGCACACAAAGCCGACAAAATTAACGCCGACAAAATTAACCATGAACGAATCATTAATTAGCGCTCTATTTGTCTTTGTACTGGCTTCCTTTGCAGGATTTGAAGTAATTAACAAAGTTCCACCAACATTACATACGCCACTAATGTCGGGTTCCAATGCTATTTCAGGAATATCCGTAATTGGCGCTTTGATTGTGGCTGGTAGCGATGTTGATCCCAATTTTTCAGTAATTTTGGGACTAATCTCGGTTGTCTGCGCCACAATTAATGTTGTTGGCGGCTTCCTAGTTACTGATCGCATGTTGCAAATGTTCAAGAAGAAAGAGGCGTAAAGCATCATGCTCGAAAATATCTCAGGCTATGTGCCAACAGGAATTCAGCTTACCTATTTGCTGGCAGCTTCCTTATTTATGATTGGTCTCAAACAAATGGGATCACCTGCTACTGCTCGTAAGGGAAATTTGCTCGGTGCTGTAGCAATGTTATTAGCAGTCGTGGCAACATTGCTCGACAAGCAAGTATTGAGTTATGGCTTGATTTTAGTAGCGATCGCCATTGGCTCAGCGATCGGCTCTCTGATTGCTTACAAGGTTGCCATGACCGACATGCCACAAATGGTGGGTTTACTCAATGGTTTGGGTGGTTTGGCTTCTTCGTTAGTTGCCGTGGGTGAATATTGGCGCGTGACTAGTCATGGACTCACCTTGCCCCTAGTCGATAATCTTTCAATTATCGCCAGTGTGCTCATCGGTAATATTACCTTTACGGGTAGTATGGTCGCCTTTGCCAAATTGCAGGGGATCATGAGAGGTGCGCCGATTCGGTTTGCCTATCAGCAAACGATTAATATTCTGCTATTAGTTACCTTTGCCTTTGGTGCAGCTATGTTAATTGCTAATCCTGCTGATATTGTGGGATTCATTGGCATTAATATAGTTTCCCTTTTGGTCGGAGTACTGTTTGTGATCCCCATTGGTGGCGGCGATATGCCCGTGGTGATCTCATTGCTAAACTCCCTCTCAGGAGTTGCTGCTAGTGCCGCAGGTTTTGTGGTGATGAATAATGTGTTGATTATCTCTGGTGCATTAGTTGGTGCTTCAGGTTTAATCCTCACCCAAATTATGTGTAAAGCCATGAACCGCACTCTGCCTAATGTCTTGTTTAGCGGCTTTGGTGAAACCCTAGTCACTGAAGGTGATGCAGGTGACAATAGCAATAAAACTGTGAAAACTATTGATCCCGAAGAATGTGCGATGATGCTGGGCTATGCGCGATCAGTGGTAATCGTCCCTGGTTATGGTATGGCAGTTGCCCAAGCACAACACTCCGTTCGCGAGTTGTCAGATATGCTGGAACGCAAAGGAGTGGAAGTGAAGTTTGCGATTCATCCTGTGGCAGGTAGAATGCCTGGGCATATGAATGTGTTGCTAGCTGAAGCAAATGTGCCTTATTCGCAACTCTATGACATGGACGATATCAATACCCAGTTTGAAAATACTGATGTGGTGTTGATTATCGGTGCGAATGATGTGGTTAACCCTGCGGCGCGAACTAATCAAGCTAGCCCCATTTATGGAATGCCAATTCTGGAAGTGGATAAAGCCAAAAATGCGATCGTAATTAAGCGCGGTATGAGTGCTGGTTTTGCGGGTGTAGAAAATGACCTGTTCTATCAACAAAAAACGATGATGTTATTTGGTGGCGCTAAAGATATGGTGGGTAAGTTAGCCAACGAGCTAAAGCAAATTTAAGCCGAATATCTCTGTGTTTACCCCAAAATAAAAGTGGTGACGCTTCGCGTCACCACTTTTATTTTGGGTCTTAATTTAGCGTAATCCCAATTCACAGAAGTGTGGCTACACTTCTGTGAATTAAAAAACAAACCCCGTAAGAGTTTTAAAAGTACAAAATGGCGTAGCCATTTTGTACTTTGGTATAAAGCACTGTATGTGTGGATTATGATATATATTGTGGCTCATCTGTACAGATAACGATATGACTCAAACCTCGCTTCCACCTATATCTCAAGAACCACAAAGCCAACAGATCCTGCAACCTGAAAGTCCACAGTCAAGTTTATGGGCTTCGGATTTTTGGCAAGAAGTATCAGCTTTGACGACGCGACTGTTTATCCAATTGCGTCGCCGCCCAACAACGCTGATTGCAGGAGTGTTGCAGCCTTTGATGTGGTTGCTCTTGTTTGGTGCATTGTTTAGTGGTTTGCCTAAAGGTTTAGTTGGTGATGGTCAGACCTATGTGCAGTTTTTAGCGGCGGGGATCATTGTTTTTACAGCCTTTAGTAGCGCTCTTAATTCGGGATTACCAATGTTGTTCGATCGCGAATTTGGCTTTCTCAATCGCATCTTAGTCGCGCCTTTAGTATCCCGATTCTCAATCATTGTCGCTTCGGCGATTTTTATTATTGTGTTGAGTATGGTGCAAACTGTGGCGATCGTTGCAGTCAGTGGCTTAATGGGGGCAGGATTACCAAGTCTGAGTGGTTTAGCTGTAATCTCTTTAATCTTGATGCTGCTGATCGTCGATTTTACGATGTTGAGCTTAGGGCTTGCCTTTGCCATGCCAGGACATCAAGAGATGTTAGCTTTTATTTTCTTGGTGAATTTACCCTTAATGTTCTCCAGCACAGCCCTTGCGCCTCTTGCGTTTATGCCCACTTGGTTGCAATGGATTGCTAGCCTTAATCCTTTGTCTTGGGCGATCGAGCCAATCCGTTATGTGTATAGCCACAGCATATGGGCATGGGATAGCGTGGTGTTTACCGCTCCTTGGGGAAATATGACGATCGCTAATGCTGCGATCGCTTTACTAAGTTTTGGTGTATTCGTTGGCATATTCATTCGCGGTACTTTGCGCCGAGGCGTAGCATGATTGCGGAAATCGGTGAAGTTCCTGCTTTGCCTGAAGTCCAACCCTTTGCCGATAACTGGTCATATCTCAAAGCCGAATTGGCTTGGCTAGATCGGGTATTAATGCGATCGCTGGCTAAACAGCGGCAAACTAATCAAGAAGTTGATCGAGTAGCAAAATCAGCCTCTGATCGCTCCACTAGCCATTGGTGGAAAGGATTTATTGCGATTGATCCTTCTAAGGGCGGGAGTCTCGCACCCAAACAGTTACCACAGATGCCACATCCTCTTGGCCGTTATGGCGATCGCCTTGCAGCTAGTCGCGACAATAATATTCGTCTAGCCATTCCCACCTTGTGCGATCGCTTAGGGTTAGGTCATTTTGAACGAGATCTATTAATTCTTTGCCTTGCCCCCGAAATTAGCCGTCGTTATGAAAAACTTTATGCTTTTCTCAATAACGATGAAAGTAATTGCAAACAACCTACGGTTGATTTGGCTCTGCGTCTCTTTTGTCGCTCCGATGGTGAATGGCGAAATGCACGCAATACGATCTCTGCAACATCGCCTTTGATCAAACGCAAAATAATTCAGCTTTATTTGCCTGTAAATAGTACGGCGCGATCGCTTCTTGCCAAAGCGATGCTACTTAGCGAGAAAGCCGCAACTTATCTACTCAGTGAAGACTTGCCCATTGAATTAGTTATTCCTAAACCTAGAACCAGCAAAAAGAAATAAAGGGTACTTTTTCGGGCTTGGACTAACTAACTTGAGGCATTAAGCAGAAGCGGATTAATAGTCTGATAGAGCTTACTACTACTCACTTGCTCGGTATTGTCTGGATACCTGCCGCGAATTTGCACATACTCATCCTCCAACAAAAAATCTTTCACTTTTTCATATTCCCGCGCAGAATAAACTACTTTATAACTCTCAGTTGGGTCATAAAGTGTATAACTACCATCCGCATCTCCAACCAACATCAACACATAAGGCAGATCAGAAGTTGGATCAACCCACATTTCAATAAACTTCCAACTAGATAACTTCGCTTGGTTTTGTGCGTGGAATGACATGATATTCTCCCTTAATAATCTTCATTTCTGCAAAATATAATGGCAACCTATTTCCCTCTAAATCAATTCTATAGCCAATCGATTGCTCGAAATACATCCCATAACGCTCATGACCTCTGACAGTGCCAATAAACGCACCTTTTTCAAATAAAGCCTCTGTAACCGCAAATAAGGTTTGGCGATCATTAAATACATGCGCTTTACCATCTTCTCTTAGCAGTTTCAACATTTGTGGTGTATCTGGCAAATGCTTCAGTACATGCCTTTCTGCTAAGACCAGTCCTCTTGGTGGTTTAATATTTTCTCCATCATTTTGCAGCATAAAATTTATATGGTAGCGGTCGCTGTTAACCCACAGTGCTTTTCGCTCAAATGACAAAAAACTTAAAAGCATTGCAAAGCAACGCTTTTAAGTTTTTTATAGTTCTTTTGTTTAGAAATTGCTGTAGAAAAAATTAATCAGCGATCGCTATCAGGGTATTTCTAAGAAATACGCAATAACTCAACATCAAAAATCAATGTCGCATTTGGAGGAATCACTCCACCAGCTCCACGAGCGCCATAACCGAGATCAGGAGGAATAATCAAGGTGTAGCGATCGCCAACACGCATAATTGATAAACCTTCATCCCAGCCCTTGATCACTTGCCCAATACCAAGCTTGAACGAAAAAGGACTGTTGCGATCGCGAGAACTATCAAATTTAGTTCCATCTTCGAGCGTACCAGTGTAATGAACAATTACGGTATCGCCTTTTTTAGGAGTTGCACCTGTACCAGCAGTGATCACTTTATATTTGAGACCAGTGCCAGTTTCTTTGATTTCAGAATCACTCATACTAATTAAAGGTGCTGTTGCTATTTTTACTTCTGTTTGATTTGGTGCACCTGTAGATGGCGCACCCGTGCTGGCAACTGCTGGCTGTCCGCCTGTAATTTGAGCAACTACAATGACCAGTACAGCAACTGCCATAATGCCAAAGCTAATCAAAATTCCTTTCAAGGCTATATTCTCCAATCAATTAAGTGATGACTTAGCTTTTGGAATCTTATACCAATTAAGTAAAGCCTGACTACACTTCACTCACACAAAGAGCAAAAAAGAGTTCGCTTAGCGAACTCTTTTTTGTTTAAGATGCCAGGAACGAGATTTGAACTCGTGACACGTGGATTTTCAGTCCACTGCTCTACCAACTGAGCTATCCCGGCGCTATGTGTTTTTTGCGCTTTACTAAGATAACACTGATGGGGAATTTCGAGCAATAAAATTTTAAAAGTTATCTAGAAATTTGAAATGTATAGCAACGCAAGAGATATAGCAAAAAAAGAGTTAGCTAGTACAAACTAAAACCCAAGAATTGATTGGCGGCGCGAACCGCCGCCAATCAA
>JBJTVM010000264.1:0-6116 GCA_046081205.1 Pseudanabaena sp.
AAAGCCTTTGGTGACCAACCAATCAAAGTTAGCAGCAAATACATCTGACGTTGCGTTGTTGATCCCAGTTGCAACCGTTGCAGTACCTTGGAAAGATGGAGTACCTCCAATGGTAGTTCCGCCATTTCCGGCAATATTTCCATGGCTATAGATGAGGCGCAGCTTAAATGCATCGCTTGGTTTGAAGCCAAGTTCCGCTGTTAAGTTGTTAGTTCCACCAAACAAGCCTCTAGCTGGATTTGGTGCTGAGGAATTGGTAAAAAATTCATTACTTTCTGCCAAGTAGCCAACTTTGAAGTCAAACATATCTCCCAAAGGAGTCATGAATACTGCACCAGCTCCACGCTTAGCATCGCTCAATAAAGAGTTGTTGATAGATGCAAAGGTTGTGTTCCAAGGATAGATGAATCGGTTTCCGTCAAAATACTTGTAGAAGTTGACTCGAGGACCAACAACTAAACTGGCTTTCTCAAATACTGGGAACGTGTAAGACAATTCACGTAATACAAAGGTATTGGCAGTAGCACCAGACGTTTGATCAGTAAAGGTCGTAGCTGTAGTATTAAAGAATCCAGTTGATCCATAGGCATTGGAGTAAGCTGAATTACCATTACCAGCAGCGAGCTGAGTTATTAAGCTATCTTTACCTGTAAATGAGGTATTTAGAGTCAACCATACTAATCCACTCATGGTTGTGTTTGGAGCGTTGCCAGGAGCAGCACCATCTCTAAGAACGTTACTGCCTGAACCAGCCGTAACGTTAAAGAAAGCAAGACCACTGAGCTTAGTAGTTGTGGAGAACTGTTGAGCTTCTAGCTTGGCAACCTTAGCATCTAGAGCATCAACACGACCACGTAGGGTTGCAAGTTCTGCTGCAAACTCTTCCTGTAGTTTTTGCAAAGTTGCGAGGTCTTCTTTGCTGACCTTATCTGCCAAACCTGCGGAGATGATCTCATTAATCTTGTCTAAACAAGCATTCAAACCAGCAGCAAATTCATAGCGGCTAGTCGCTTGTCTACCGCGAAAGGTACTGTCAGGATAGCCAGCAATACAGCCATAGCGCTCGACTAAAGACTGTAAAGCGGTGAATGCCCAATCTGTAGGCTTCACATCGCTCAATTGAGATACGGAAGTAACGTTTTGAGCTACAGCCCTAGGACGGGTTAAGTCTGAGTTAATTGCTCGAATTGTTTCGGATTCGCTCAACTTAACTTCTGTTACAGGTAGCGATGATTGCATTACTGGAACAGCAGAAGGTTGAGACTCAACTTTTACTGGATTTTGCGTCTCAGCGCTTGCGCCTGTAGCGGTAGCTAGCAAGCTCAAGCCTAATACCACTGAGAGATTACTGACTTTTTTCATTCCTTCACACCATAAAAGAAATATGTTTAAACAAGTATAGCCAAGTAGTTTACTAAACTTCAATGTTTAATAAACTTAATAAATCAGGCTACATTTGTCTGGATGCATATATTGGAATCTAACAAAATCGGTCAATTATAAATGTATTCGTGAATACATTCTATCCCCAGTCATCATCCCAGTCGTCATCAAAATCATTTTTAACATTATTATTTCTATTATTTATCCTAGAAACATCTTTCTTTGCTGGTGAAGGTTGAGCCATAGTTTGACGTTTTGAAGCATTATTTCCATTAGAGAAAACAGAAAATTTCGGTACTGTTGGCGATTCAAAACTTATTAAGGTTTGCCCAAAAGTAATACATGTAGCTCCGAAACCAGCGCAGAAAATTAACAATAGCCCTAGAGGTAACTTGATGGACTCAAAGGAAAACAACCTCAAATTAACTAAATTAGTATTTTGAGTTGCAAAAATAGCGATCGCCATTGATGCAACCCATAGAAAAATATAGAGGGATAAGCGAATCATGGGCTAAGCTCCTCTGCGAAACTCGAAGAATCCGAGAGATAATGACCAAATTTTTCGACAAATTGATTGTCAATGATCGCTTGGCGCATTTGCTGGGTGAATCGAATCAGCTCAGTAATATTGTGAATTGATAGTAGGGTGTAACCTAAAATTTCTTGCGATCGCACCAAATGGCTAATATAAGCCCGCGAGAAATTTTGGCAAGCATAGCAATCACAATCACTATCTATGGGCGCGAAATCACGCTTAAATTTTTGGTTTTTGAGATTCCAACGTTCGCCTTTGACTAGAGCCACACCATGCCTTGCAAACCTTGTGGGAATGACACAATCAAATAGATCGATTCCTGCGGCTACGGCTTGAGCCATTTCCTTATATGTACCAACGCCCATGAGATAGCGAGGTTTGTCGGCTGGCAAAAGTGGGGTTGTAGCTTTAACAATTTTTTCGATTAATTCTGGTGGTTCACCAACACTTACACCGCCGATCGCATACCCTGGCAAATCAAATTCAATTAATTCTCGTGCTGACTGTTGACGTAAATCTAAATAAACACCACCTTGGACAATCCCAAATAAAGCTTGATCATTCTTGCGATCGTGAGCCTTGATGCATCGCTCTAGCCATCGAGTAGTGCGTTGCCCAGCTAATTTGACTGCTTCATAGGTAGAGGGGTAAGGAGCGCATTCATCAAAAGCCATGATCACATCTGCACCCAGTTGATTCTGGATTTGAATCGATTTTTCTGGAGTGAGATTAATCATATTGCCGTCACGAGGCGATCGGAACTGAACTCCATCATCACTAATGGAGCGAATCTCGCTCAAACTAAAAACCTGAAATCCGCCTGAATCAGTCAGGATTGGACCATCCCAATTCATAAATTTATGTAAGCCCCCTGCTTCTGACACAATATCTTCGCCTGGTTGGAGATGGAGATGATAGGTATTTGCCAGAACCATTTCGGCCTTGCAGTCTTTAAGCTGTGCAGGTGTGACAGTTTTGATATTCGCTAATGTGCCAACGGGCATAAAACGAGGGGTATGCACAACTCCATGGGGTGTATGGAATTGTCCAACTCTGGCATCAGTCTGGCTACACCGACGCTCTAATTTAAAAGTAAAGTTATTCAGAGCTTACAATCCTAAACTTATGTATACAGCGTTTTTCAAGCAAGTGTTGGGTTCCCTGCCTTCGGCGGGGAACCCAACACTTGTACCTCACTTGCTTGAAAAACGCTATAGATTTATACAATCTTTAATTGTATCGCACTCACTGATACTGATAATGTTTTCGTTCTCAGCAATTCTCATTATACAAATCAATTTTTTGAAAGCCCGCCGATGGCGGGCTTTCAAAAAATTGATTTTGGTGTTTCCAACGCCGAAGGCGCTGGAAACACCAAAATCGATTTCATAATGGGAATTGCTGGTTTGGAGACCTCTTTTTTTTAATTTGTGAATTTCTTGCCGTCAGGAAAATAAAGTTCTAGTTGTTCGCCACTAAGATCGAAGCGGATATTCATTCTGGGGCTAATCCATCCCTTAAAAGGATTAAATCTTTCTAAATTTTTAGATTAATAAGTAACAATGCTCATGGTTAACACATTGCTCTTGAACTCCCTGTAGTAAACTAGCCTATTAGATAAAAGTGTCTCTACAATAAACTTTGCGTTCTAACGCGACCTATGGACTTAGCATATCAATACGCATGGCTGATTCCCTTGCTGCCACTCGCCGCAGCACTGATTATCGGCACAGGGCTGATTACCTTTAACAAATCCACCAACAAACTGCGATCGCTTTGGTCTGTCCTCAGCGTATCCGCTACGGGCGGCGCAATGGTGATGGCATTTAACTTACTCTGGAGTCAGATCCAAGGGCATGAGCCCTATCTTTACATCTTTGAGTGGGCGCAAGCAGGCACATTTCATTTGAATATGGGATTTGTGATCGATCACCTGACTGCACTGATGTTAGTGATCGTCACCACCGTTGCTTTCTTGGTGCAGATCTACACCGATGGCTACATGGCTCATGATCCCAGCTATGTCAGGTTCTATGCTTACCTAAGTTTATTCACCTCCTCCATGTTGGGCTTAGTTGTTAGCCCCAATTTGGTACAGATTTACATTTTCTGGGAACTCGTGGGGATGTGTTCCTACTTGCTAATTGGCTTTTGGTTCGATCGCAAAGGAGCTGCCGATGCTTGCCAAAAAGCCTTTGTAACTAACCGCGTTGGTGACTTCGGCTTACTGCTTGGCTTACTTGGTCTATATTGGGCTACAGGCACGTTTGAATTCGCGGAAATGGGAGAACGTCTCAGTGAATTAGTGGAATCAGGAGCTTTGAGTGTTGCTCTCGCCACTTTATTCGCAATTCTCGTTTTCATGGGGCCTGCTGCTAAATCTGCCCAATTCCCCCTCCATGTATGGTTACCTGACGCGATGGAAGGACCTACCCCAATTTCGGCTTTAATCCACGCTGCGACAATGGTTGCGGCTGGTGTGTTTCTAATTGCAAGGATGTTTCCTGTATTTGAGGAAATTCCTGCGGTGATGAACACGATCGCTTGGACAGGAGCTTTTACCGCTTTTCTGGGTGCAAGTATCGCCATTACTCAAAACGACATCAAAAAGGGCTTAGCTTATTCCACCGTATCCCAGTTGGGGTATATGGTCATGGGTATGGGCGTAGGAGCTTATGGGGCTGGACTATTTCACCTGATGACTCACGCCTATTTCAAAGCGATGATGTTTCTTGGTTCTGGTTCCGTTATTCACGGTATGGAAGAGGTAGTTGGACATGATCCCGACCTTGCACAAGATATGCGGGTAATGGGTGGCTTACGCAAGTACATGCCAATTACAGCGATTACCTTCTTTATTGGCACTTTGGCGATTAGTGGTATTCCTCCTTTCGCTGGTTTCTGGTCGAAGGATGAGATTCTTGCTTCTACATTCAAGGCAAACCCTGCACTCTGGGCGATCGGCTTTGCCACAGCAGGGATCACGGCTTTCTACATGTTCCGTATGTACTTCACTACCTTTGAAGGTGATTTTCGCGGGACTGACAAGAAGTTATTAGCTATGGTCAAGGCTGAAAATTCAGTTGGTAAAGAAGGTCAAGCTGACGATGGACATGGACATCATCATTCCAGCAAGCCCCATGAATCACCAATTACAATGACTTTACCTCTGATGGTATTGGCAATTCCTTCGATCGCAATTGGTTTAGTTGGTACGCCCTTGGGTAACTACTTTGAGTACTTTATCCATGCACCAGCGGAGAAAATCACCGAAGTTCCTGTGGAAGGCTTTACCCCTGAATTCCTATTAATGGGTGGAAGTTCAATCGGTATTGGCTTGATTGGGATCTCTCTTGCAATCTTGATGTATATGCAAAAGAAAATCGATCCCAGTGCGATCGCCAAGTCCATCGAACCTCTCTACAAGCTCTCGAAGAACAAATGGTACATTGATGAAATTTACAACACGGTCTTCGTGGTTGGCTCTCGCCGCTTAGCTCGTCAAGTGCTAGAAGTCGATGCCAAAATCGTTGACGGTGCTGTTAACCTTGCTGGTTTTGTGACAGTAGTTACTGGCGAAGGCTTGAAGTACTTTGAAAATGGCAAAGCGCAATTCTATGCTCTTGTCATTTTTATTGGTGTTCTTGGTTTTGTAATCGTGAGTTCGATTTAATTGCTGATAGAGATCTAGAGGCAAGGATGGGCGGAGCAAAGCGCCGCCCGTCTTTATCAGATTTGAAAAGCGATCACCTATTGATTTTTTAATCATATAGGCGATCGCTTTTTTTAGAATACAAAACAATGAGTTTAATGACTTAAAGTATACTAAACGAAATAGAGCTAATAAGGGTATACCATTTTCTTGAATAGACAAGATTTTCAGAACTTAGCACTTATTCGTCTTCAAGAAGTTGAGGTGTTACTCCAAAATGGTCACTATTCTGGAGCCTACTATCTAAGTGGTTATGTGGTGGAATGTGCTTTAAAAGCTTGCATTGCTAAATACACCAAGGAGTTTGATTTTCCTGATAAGCAAGTTGCTATAGACAGTCATACCCACGATTTAACGAAACTCGTTAGACTTGCTGGACTTGAGTTACATCTACAAGCACTTCGGTCAGATCCAGATTTTGAACCTAAATGGTCAGCAACAAAAGACTGGTCGGAAAAAAGTCGCTACAAAACACATACTGAACAA
>JBJTVM010000265.1:0-5305 GCA_046081205.1 Pseudanabaena sp.
AGGGAAACTTAGCCAAAGGCTTGCCACAAGCAGAACAAGCACAGCAATTCCAAATTCAAAAAGTAGCAAGATATGTAGATGTAAGTAACCAGAAAAAGGCAAGCTTAAAATATAACGAAAATGATGGATTCATCAAATTAGTATATTTAGTTTGCTTGGCATATAATGTAGTTAAATTTTGTAAAAATTTCAACTCATACATGTCCACAACCATTGCACCTGAAAGCGTGACCGTTAAGCACGAGATTAAGGACATTACACTTGCACCACTAGGCAAACAACGCATCGAATGGGCTAGCCGCGAAATGCCCGTATTGCGACAAATCCGTGATCGCTTTGCTGCCGAAAAGCCCCTTGCAGGTATCCGCATCGCTGCTTGCTGCCATGTCACCACTGAAACCGCAAACCTTGCGATCGCCCTCAAAGCGGCTGGAGCCGACGCAGTTTTGATTGCGAGTAATCCTCTCTCAACCCAAGATGACGTAGCTGCATCGTTAGTTTACGATCACGGAATTTCAGTATTTGCGATCAAAGGCGAAGACAACGCTACATACCATCGCCACGTTGAAATGGCTCTGGCTCACCATCCCCACATCATTGTTGATGACGGTAGCGATGTAACCACAACTTTAGTACTACACCACGCCGATCAAATCCCTGAAATCATTGGTACTACCGAAGAAACCACCACAGGGCTAGTTCGCCTCAATGCCATGTTCAAAGATGGCAAGTTGACCTTCCCTGCGATCGCTGTTAATGATGCTGAAACGAAGCATTTCTTCGATAACCGCTACGGTACTGGTCAATCCACCCTCGATGGCATCATCCGCGCTACCAATATCCTATTAGCAGGTAAGGTAATTGTGGTTGCAGGCTATGGCTGGTGTGGTAAGGGTGTAGCCCTTCGTGCACGCGGTTTAGGTGCAAATGTAATTGTTACTGAGATCAATCCTGTTGCCGCGATCGAAGCCGCGATGGACGGTTTCCGTGTGATGCCTATGGATGAAGCTGCCCAAATTGGCGATATCTTTATCACTGTTACTGGTAACAAGCACGTCATCCGTCGTGAACACTTTGAAACCATGAAAGATGGTGCGATCGTCTGTAATTCTGGTCACTTCGATTTAGAAATTGACCTAGTTGCACTTAACGATCTCAGCGAATCTGCTAGCTTTGTTCGTAACTTTACTCAAGAGTATCAACTCAAATCTGGTAAGTCCGTCATCGTCATCGGTGAAGGTCGTTTAGTTAACCTTGCAGCGGCTGAAGGTCACCCTGCTAGTGTTATGGACATGAGCTTCGCAAACCAAGCGCTTGCCTGTGAATTTCTAGTTAAGAACAAGGGTAATTTGCCTGCAGGTGTTGTGCCAATTCCCAAGGATGTCGATCAAGAGATTGCTCGCTTAAAGCTACAGGCAATGGGTATTAAGATTGACACCCTTACTCCTGAGCAAGTTCACTATCTCAATTCTTGGACAGAAGGAACATAAAGTTTCACAAAAAAGAGGGAGCGCTAAGCGCTCCCTCTTTTTTGTGAAATCATCCTACCAAGCTAAAAAAGCAGCTTCCACACCTTGCTCGCGTTTCACTTTGGCATCGCGTTCTACCCAAGTGATGATTTGAGCTACGGTCAAATCTTCAAGGTGAGCGCTGTAATCTTTAGCGATCGCCACTAAGGCGAGCATGGCGGAAATAACCATGCGCGTAAGAAATTTTTCATGGCTAGAAAGTTTCGCAGGCGTAACTTCATCCTGTCTCGTGTCTTCAAAATCAAGCTCAGGATGCGGTGAAGTCCATTTTAAAAAAGCCGCATCCTCACCTTGTACTCTCCGAATCTCTGTATCACGCTCAATCCACTGCACAATTTGACTTGCTGAAACTTCTTCAGCATGAATGCTCAAATCTTGTGAAATTTTTGTAATAATCCGCATTGAGGATACAGTGATGCGGGTCATAAATTTTTCCATAGTCGAAAGCATTGCACCATCGATCGCATGGGCTTCAGCAAGAGTTAAAAACTGAATTGGGTCTTGGGGAATTGTCATAAACCAATAACTCAAGGGGCAAATCTAAGCTTTGCCCCCTTTTTTAAAACCGATAATTTGTACAGAAACTCTCTCAGCGGCTACCTAAGCAATGGCGATTAAGGTGACCCCAATCATGACCAAAACAAGCAAAGTAATCCCAATTATTGGTAAGCGTCCATTTAAGGCTTTAGCAGGTTCTGTAGTAACACCTTTTCCCTCAAGCTTCTTGTCGTCTTTGTCATCAAAATACATCTTTGGCTCGATCGCCCAGTTATTTAAGATCCCACGATCATCTTTAGTGAAGGCTGTACGTGCTTTTTTGGTTGTTTCTTCAGACATTGATATTTACCTTTTTATGATGTTTTAAAAATTTTTTTAGTCAAATTTTGCAAATAGCTAAAGCATATTTAGGCTTTGCACCAAAGCACAAAATGACGTAGCCATTTTGTGCTTTCAAAACCCTTACAGGGTTTGTTTTTTAATTCACAGAAGTGTCGCGACACTTCTGTGAATTGGTATTAAGAGATCCAGTAGAAATTTAGAAAGTGTCGCTTCGCGACACTTTCTAAAATATTTCTGGGCTTTAAGTCAGCGCAAAGCGCCGCATATTGCCTAAATTATGAAATTGTTAAGTAACTAAGCATGATTAATTACAAAGCAAACCCCATAAAGTTGCGCCCCTGAGGGGCACAACTTTATGGGGTTTAGTAATTTCTTTTGCATAAAAACTTATATTTGGCTGCCGTGAGCATGTTCAAAGCGTTTATCTAGACAATAAAGTTTTTGAAACAGCTTCGTATTGCTACATGAATCTTAATGATTCTTTGATCTTATCCCTTAATGTCAAGTTTTGACAAACATAAAACGGGACATGGAGAACTACAGCGCTTTGTGCTTACTTAAAACCCAGAAATATTTTTGAAAGTGTTGCTTCTCGCCACTTTCAAAAATATTTCTGTACTACTCAAAGCATCAATAGGCTGTAATCCCAGTAAGGGTTTTAAAAACACAAAATGGCGTGGTCATTTTGTGTTTTGTTATAGAGTAGAGATCGCGCAAAGCGTAATATTTCATTTATGTCTCTTATGCCCCACTTTTCCCATCTATGCGAGCTTTGGCAATCTACACTCAACTGGTCTCCAACCCCTGACCAAATGAACCAATTTGAAAAGCTTTACGAATTAGTATTAGAGGGCAATAGTAAACAAAATCTAACTCGGATTACGGCTGCCGATGATTTTTGGGAAAAGCACCTATGGGACTCGCTGCGTGGAGTACTAGCTTTTTGGGATCGTGAAAATATTAAAGTAATTGATATTGGTACAGGCGCAGGATTTCCAGGGTTGCCGATTGCGATCGCTAAACCGACATGGCAAGTCACCTTAGTAGATAGCAAACAAAAAAAGGTTGCCTTTGTCCAAGAGACAATCCATACTTTGGAATTATCTAATGTGATCGCCCAGTGGGGGCGTGGCGAAGATATTAATAAGCTATCTCAATACAAAAAGAAATACGACTTAGCAGTAGTGAGGGCAGTGGGCAAACCAGATATTTGTGCAGATTATGCATTACCCTTTCTCAAAAAAAGCGGCACAGCAGTGCTGTATCGCGGTCAGTGGCTCCCCGAAGAAAGTGAACAGTTAGATATATTTTGTGAGCGGCAAGAGCTGCAAGTCGTCAAGCAAGATCGCTTTCAGACTCCGCTTACCGCAGGGGTACGCCACAGTGTTTACCTTTCTCCTCGTTCGACTTCCATCTCAAACTCATAGGGAGACGCAAAGTTAGAAGAATCATATAAAAATCGGATTACTTCTTCTTCGAGACGGTGGATGTGATGGACTTCTACAGCATTTGTTGCCCGAAGAGCCGATAAGTAACCGTCTAAAAAAAGCCTCATCTCGTCAGTCGAACGGTAACCACGTTCTGACATTTCGACAAGGGAGTCGGTAATCTTTTGATAATGACGAATGGCGATCGCGTCTTGAAGCATAGGTCAAGCTGGGAATAACTACCGTCTTAAGTGGATTTTGCTTAGGTAATAAAATGGTTCCCCCTAAGAGATAGCAAGGAATCGCTAGTTAAGAAAATTCAACTTTTATGTACTTTCAGCTGAATAATTCTAGCACTTTGCTGACTAGAGAATGCGAGATATAGTGCTGCTTATCAACAAAAAAAGGCGCAATGCGCCTTTTTTTGTTACTGCTCATAAATTGGCAAAACTTCTTGCCAACTCCTATAGGTTCCTGTTTGCCATTGATCGTGAGCGATCGCAAGCAAACTCTCACCTAGGGATAAAGGTGGATCAGATTGTTGCGCTCTGTTAACAATTGACTCACAGTCAATTCCATATACAGGAATCTGTAACTGCTCACCAATCGTCCTTGCCACCACAACACCGATCCTTGTGCCAGTAAAGCTGCCAATACCCGTGGCGATCGCTAAAAAAGCTAAGTCAGTCCATGCAAAATCATCCATAAACATGTTTAAGCAGTCATGTAACTTTGCAGATAGCTCTCTGCCTAGCTCCCATGACTGCTGTTTGTGGATGATGTAAATTTGAGGATTGCGATCAGAGTTTGGGTTAATTTCCGCGATCGCAACCTCTAACTTTGTCGTTGTTGTATGTAAGGCAAGGGCAAAACTTGTGGTCATGATCTGTAGAATACTGGAAGACGATCGCCAGAATTCAGATTAGAATTTATTGCCACCAGAGCCAGTATCAGCAGCGCCAGTATCGGCTGCACCTGTATCAGCAGCTCCATTGGATTCAGAATCTTCAGGATCGTTATAGTTGCCCATTGGTCTTCTACGTCCAAAGCGACCCATAGGGGTGCGCTTACGAAACTTACGCGCATACGCTTGGTTGCGAAGAGCTTTTTCTTTTTTCTGATTGCGGCGCTTAGCCATTTTAACCTACTGTACCCCTTAGAGATTGAGTCTATTTAAGCTAACACAAAACGCGCACCTCTAAAACCCAGAAAATTGGTAGTTTTAGTAAGGATGGGCGGCGCTAAGCGCCGCCCATCCTTACCTATTTAGCATTACCAGAAAATTGGTGGCGTGATACGCCACCAATTTTCTGCGTTTTAGTCAATCCATTCGTTGTCTAATTTTTGATCTCGCAACAAGATGCGATCAAAGCCTTCGCGGAGAGTAGGCGGATTATAGGACAGGGTGCGATACATTTCTACTACGACATCTTCAGGGACTACGCGATCGCGTACCTCATTACGGGATAGGCAAATCCAGAGCGGTACATCTAGCCAAATACCCGTAAT
>JBJTVM010000266.1:0-3863 GCA_046081205.1 Pseudanabaena sp.
GGTTTTAATTTAGCGCAAAGCGCTGTATGACGGTTGCGATAAAATATTTTAGCAACTCAATACTTGACTGCTGCTCAACAGGAATCCTTTTATGACTGAACTTACCGCCGAACAACATCGCACCAAGATGCAGCGCCGCCAAGAGGTACAACATCAACGAGTCGCAGAGCGTAACCTCGAAAAAGGGCTGATCATTATTAATACTGGTGATGGTAAAGGCAAAACTACCGCCGCTTTGGGGATGGTATTGCGATCGCTAGGGCATGGATATAAAGTGGCGATCGTCCAGTTCATCAAAGGAGCATGGGAGCCTGCGGAAAAGAAAGTTTTTGAAATGTGGCAGGATCAACTGGTTTTTCAGGCTTTAGGCGAAGGCTTTACATGGGAAACCCAAGATCGCGATCGCGATATTGCCAAAACTAAAGAGGCTTGGGAAGTAGGACTAGGCTATATCAAAAATCCTGAATACAAACTAGTTTTGCTAGACGAAGTAAATATTGCACTCAAACTCGGCTATCTCGATGTAGAAACGGTGATTGCTGGTTTAAAAGAGAAACCTGCCGATTCCCATGTGATTCTCACTGGTCGAGGCGCACCTCCTGAACTAATTGAAGTTGCTGACTTAGTAACAAGAATGGAACTTGTCAAACATCCTTTTAGAGAGCAAGGTGTCAAAGCTCAAGCAGGAATAGAGTTTTAAACCCATTCAAGAGTTAATTCAGATCCCCCCCAGCCCCCCTTAAAAAGGGGGGAGAATTAATTATTTCCCCTTTTTAAGGGGGATTGAGGGGGATCTCTCGGAGACTTTATTGAACCCTTAGAAAAAATATGTCGAAAATTGGTGTTGGTATTATTGGCACAGGATTTGGTCAGCTTATCCATATCCCTGCTCTACAAATTCATCCTGATACAGAAGTTGTGGCGGTGTACCATCGCGATCGCCTTAAAGCTCAGCAAATAGCTGATAAATTTAACATTCCCTATGCTTGCGATCGCCTTGAAGATTTACTCGCACTGCCACAAGTCCAAGCGGTTACCATCTCCACACCACCAAGGTTTCACTATGAACAGGCAAAAGCCGCGATCGAATCAGGCAAGCATATTTTGCTGGAAAAGCCCGTGACCATGAATTTCCAAGAAGCGATCGCTCTTTATCGTCTCGCTCAAGAACAACAGGTAATCACGGCTACCGATTTTGAATTTCGTTGTGTTCCGCAATGGCGGTATTTTAAACATCTATTAGATCAGAATCATGTGGGCAAAAAAAGACTGATTCAAATCGATTGGCTAGTGCAAGGACGCGCCGATCCAAAGCGTGTATGGAATTGGTATAGCCAAAAAGCCTATGGTGGTGGTGCATTGGGTGCGATCGGTTCCCATGCCTTTGACTATGTGCGTTGGCTATTTGGTGATATTAAAAGCCTCTCAGGTCAACTCAGCACAGGCATTACTGAACGCCCAGATGCTGATGGTGTTATGCGCCCCGTCGATGCCGATGATACCTGTAATATTCTCTTAGAACTTGTGGATGGAACTCCCTGCAATATTTCCCTTAGTACTGTCACCTATCGCGGTCGTGGGCATTGGCTGACGGTTTATGGTGAGAATGGAACGCTTGTATTGGGTAGCTCTAATCAATCGGATTATGTGCATGGGTTCAGTTTGCGACAAGGCAAAATTGATCGCACCGACATGGAAATCTTGCCGATCCCTCCAGAATATGAACTTCCAAAAACCTATACCGATGGTCGGCTTGCACCTGTGCTAGCTATATGCGATCGCTGGGTCAAGTCAATTCAATCAGGTCAGCCGATGACTCCGAGTCTTTATGAAGGTGCATGGTCACAATTGCTCATGGATTTAACCCAAGAGTCTCACCAGCAAAAAAAATGGATAGATGTACCTTCATCAATCTAAGTTGCAAGTTCGTTTGGCATCATGATTGGATATTTTTTAGTAGAGTGCCAAAAGCCTAAAACCATCTAGAGTATAGAGATTAAAGGCTTTGTGGCATTGATGTAAAGGAAGCGATCGCTTTCTTGCTCCTTAACCACTGTAAATCCTAAATTAGTAATCAAATATAGCAATTCTTGCTTTTTGTCTGTCCATCGGCTGATGGTTTCGGCGATCAATAAACTACCGCCACCTTTGAGGGTGCGATGGGCTTCTTGGAGATAGTCGGCATAGTTTAGCCCCATGAGGGATAGGGAAAAGATAGCGACATCAAGGGTTGCATCCGCAAGGGGAGTATGGGAAATATCACAGGCGATCGCATGTTGGTTAATGGCAATATGATCAAAGGAATGGACTTGATGATTGGGAAGTAATTCGGCGAGTTTTGCTTCTCCACAACCGAAGTCACCGATCTGGAGATTGCTATAGTTTTGCAGCTTTTCGGCGATTTTTTCGTAGGGGATTTCTTGCCATGATTCACGGGCGGCACGATAGAGGTGGTGGTACTGATACCATTCTTCGGGGTTAGCTTTGAGGCGATCGCCTGTGGTGTGGCTGTAGGAAGTATTGAAGCGGTTGTTCATTGCTGAGAAGTCACCAAAGCGGCGTTGCAGGACTTTGGCGATCGCATCGGGTAGGGGGACGCGCAATTCTTCACGGTTGATTTCGTAGATTTCGCCACTTTCGACACGATCAATCCATGTTTGGAGGGCTTCTCCTGCTTTTTGAAGGACGACTTTTTCCGATGCAAGTTCGCCTTTAGGAATTACGCCATCGATCGCGGTGTCAGCGAGGGATTTTTTCCATTGGATGCGACTCCATCGGTATTGACGATCCCATGACCAGATATCGCCTTGATGATCGAGGATGACTTGGGGAATGATCACTTCTACTTTAGCGAATACTGATTTTTGGCGATAGATGCGCCCAACTAGTTGCTCGTATTCGGCATGAGTCCAAGGAAGGCTGGCGATAATCAGGCGATCGCATACATATTGCAGTCCATCTACGCCTGTACCGATGGGAGCCGTGCCGATGAGAATATCGATTTCTCTAGCGATGAATTTCTTTTTAGCGTCATCTCGTTCCTTGGTATCTTCCACGCCTGTGAATAAGCCCACCTTGTAACCTGCGGCGGCGATCGCTTTGCGGAGTGGTTCGACCATGCCTTCGACATAGTGGGTATAGATCATCGTTCCTGTTTTGAGATGGGCGATGATCGTGTCGATTTTGGCGGTGAGGAGGACTTGCTCGACTGCGAGGGGACTGGTTTTGATGGCGGCGATGAGTTGGGGGCGCAGGTGTTCGCCTGAGATTTCGGGAAAGCTTTCGGCGATCGCAATTTTGTAATTGGGACGATAGCGGATGCCATGAAGCATCAGTTTTTCGTGCATGGCAAGGGCATTAGCGATCGTGCTGAAGGTTTTCAATTCGTCAAATTTTTCGCCTCTGGTCATTTCTAGCAGTGCCTTGGCTTCGTAGAGGTTGTTGATGACGGGTGTGGCGCTCATGCCTAAGACGCAGAGTTCAGGATTTTGGCTCGATGCTTCCGATAGTAACAAAAGTAAACTATATTGTAGGAAGTAATTATTTATAAGGGTGTGACCAAAATTTGATGTAGATTGGCTATGATCTTTATATTAAGGGTTTTCGGAATTTCCAAGAACTATTATCAGGATAATTTCATTAATTGCTGTTCCCAATTTTAAACCCTACTATGAGCAGGTAATGTATTGATTACGTAGAACATCAGATTTTGGTCACACCCGATTCTTTAAGATATATCCTGATGCTCCATATTTCAAAGCTTGTGAAACATATTCTTCCGTATCATCAACGGTAAGAATTAGAACTTTTGTCTCGGGGAAACGATCGCAAATTTGTTTAGTTGCTTCCACTCCATCCATAAG
>JBJTVM010000267.1:0-5922 GCA_046081205.1 Pseudanabaena sp.
GGCTTTCAAAAACCCTATTTCTGCATTAGAAACAACATGTTGACAAAAAGGCGGCGCTTTTGCACTGCATTATTTATCAAATATGCTAGTATATAAAGCCTGTTGGGGAATTAGCTCAGTTGGTAGAGTGCTGCGATCGCACCGCAGAGGTCAGGGGTTCGAGCCTCCTATTCTCCATTTTTACAGCAATTATCGATCAAACGAACCACAAGAAAAATCTTAAAAGTGTTGCAGAGCAACACTTTTAAGATTTTTCTTGGTTTGGGTTTGAGCGCGAAGCGCTGTAAAATAACATCAATTCGATGAACGCGCAAAATGGGAAAAATCGCAGAGTGATTTTTCCCATTTTGCGCCATTTGCGCCAAGCTTGGGACACCGCAAATGCCAAAAAAAAAGTAAGAATCGCTCAGCGATTCTTACTTTTTTTTGATTTCGTCGAACTGATGTTACATTATGCAGGATTGTCTTGAGACACAAGAACTTCTTCCATGGACTTAGGTAGAAACCAACTGAGCAGAATTGCTGTTAACCCACCTGTTGATATAGGAGATCCAAAGAGATTGCTAAAAATTGGAGGCTTACCAACAAAAATCTCTGGGGCAAATACTACTCCTAAGCCTAAACCTAGGGAAACAGCAACAATAATCATCGAACGACGATCCAGTCCTGCGGATACGACAATATTCAACCCAGCTACAGCGATCGAGCCAAACATAACGAGAGTTGCACCGCCCAAAACGGGTTGAGGAAGTGCTTGAAATACACCACCAATAACAGGTAACAATCCCAAGATAACAAAGATTCCAGCAACAAAGAACCCAACATAACGGCTTCCTACACCTGTCATCTGGATAACACCATTATTTTGACTAAAGGTTGTATTAGGAAATGTATTTAGCGCTGCTGCAATCAATGAATTAACGCCATCTCCTAATACGCCACCTTTAATACGACGAATGTATACACCACCCTTAACAGGTTCTCCAGATATAGACGAAGTAGCTGTTAAGTCGCCAACAGTCTCTATTGCGGTTAAAACATAAATTAAGATGAAGGGGAGGAAAGCTCCAAAGTCAAAATTGATTCCATAGCGAAAAGGAATAGGAAACCTGAAAAAAGGAAGTTGATTAAGAGAACTAAAGTCAATGATACCAAGGAATAGAGAGATAATAAAACCAACTACTAGCCTGATCGCGATCGCGCCCATTCTTAAAAATCGATTACTAGAAAGAGTTAAAAAAAGCACAATCAATAAAACAGTCCCGCCCAGAGCTAGATTCTGCAAGCTGCCAAAAGAACCATCTTTTTGAGCTAAAGCCACAGCACCACCTGCCAAGCTGATCATCCCAGTTTTTATTAACCCTAGTCCAATAATCATCACTACAGTTCCTGATACAGTCGGAGTAATAATTTTGTCTAAAAGATGCAAAAATTGACTCAAAATAATTGCTACAAAAGAACCAAACAAGCAAACCCCAAAAATTAATGCCAGAGCTTGTTCTGGGGAGTTTCCCTTTTGTAAGGCAACGGTTCCTACTCCTAAAATGGGTCCAAGGAATGCAAAACTAGTTCCTTGCAGACTTAGTAATCCCGAGCCAATTGGACCAATTCTTTTACATTGAATATAGGTGCAAATTCCAGAAGCAAAGAGCGACATGCTAATCAAATAACTAGTATTCGCCGCATCTAATCCCAAACTAGTACAAATAATAATTGGAGGCGTAATGATCCCGACAAAAGCAGCAAGAACATGCTGAAAAGCTACAAAAATAGCTTCAACAACTGGAGGTTTATCATTTAGACCAAAGATCAATCCTGATTTACTTACCATTGAAGGCTCAACAATATCCTTATCTAGTTGTTCTTTTGGGCTCATTTCTTTATCTGCATCCATAATTTCTTGCTTAAATTGTTTGAAATATATGCCTGTATACTGTATACAACCCCCAGAAACTATTCCGCTAGAATAACTACAAAATCAAAAAATTAGATAGGAATAAAAAAAGCCGCGCTTTGCTCGGCTTTTTTTATTCCTATCTAATTACTAATTCACAAAAGTGTTTTCACGCTTCTGTGAATCGAAAATAAAACTCAGTAATGTTGCTAAAAATATAGAGTGACCATTACATTTTGTGCTTTAGCACTAAGCCTTAGAAGAAACCTGCGCCTAATCTCCTAACTAAATAAATTGACTCATGCCAGAGATGTTGAGGGGTAAGTCCAAAAGCGACTTTAGCAGTAACAAGCCCGATCGCAATAACTACAAATGGAGCAAACAGCGATCGGGCAACTTTTTCTAGCAACGAAAATATAACCATTGAGGCAACTATGGCCGCCACTAAAAAAAGCCAATCGGTGAGCTGATGCGAAAGGAAGCTATCCATGATTATTCCTTATCCTCAATAGCTTTCATTTTTGCAGTAACTTTTTCGACTATTGACTCAGCCGATGGAGCTAAGGGTGATTTATCCTTTGCCATTTGCATACCAGCAGTTATTTTTGCGCCAATTTCTGCGGAACTGGGAATAAATAGCTGTTTATTTTTCAAAAATAGCTGTTTTTTCTGGGCAGGGGTGAGTGTAGCGAAGATATCTTTTTTAGGGATAGCTTTAAATACAGTGCTTAGCTTAGTTTTTTGGGCAGGGGTAAGTGTGATTGCTTTAAAAGCTTTACGAAAACTAGTTCCGGCAGCAATTTTAGCGGCAAACTCTTCTTGTTGGGCTGGAGTCAAGACACTCTCAATTTGAGGCAAAATTTCGGTTTCTAGTTGCTTAAGTAAACTAGTTGATTCATCAGCAGCTTTAGGTGTAGACACAGCTACTGGTTCAGAAGTTTTGACTTCAGCAACTGGTTCAGACGCTGAAACTTCAACCGCAGGTTCTGAAACTGGAGCTTCAGCCGCAGGTTCTGAAACTGGAGCTTCAGCCGCAACAGCTTCAGATACTTCAGTTTCTGCGGGAGTTTCAGAAACATCTGCTACAGCAATTAGAGTCGTCAAAGGGGAAGAGAGCATACCAGCTTGAACACTGTTACCACCGAACAGACCTAAAAAAACTACCAAACTGATACAAATTGCTAGTAGACGTTGTTTCATTATTTTTCCTGTGAAATTTTAAAGGCTATGTGAATGGGCTTTGGAGCATCCCAGATTTGTACCGATACTTTTGCGATTAAATAGCTTTTTTGCGACCATGATCTACAAAGGCTGCGATCGCCAAAATTGTAATAATAATCATCGGTAGAGATAGGCTCCACCAAGACTCAGAGACTAAAACAAAACAAGCGGCAAGCAATCCACCCAAAGCAAAACCTGCGATGGTAGGAATAAATCGGCTAATCCGTTCCAAAGATTCTGATGCTTCTATTTCCGTTGCTTCTGTTTGATTCTTTGTTAACTTAGCAGTAAGAAACTGCACGACATCAATAGTTAGCTGTGTGGTATTGCCAGTCATCACTGTAGTGGGAATGTAGCTCTTAAAAACACCTTTGGCTTCCTTCATCAGAGCGTTTTGAATTGCCATAGCAATTACGCCAGAGATGCCAATGGGCAAGATGAGCTCTTCTTGTACATCAAGTAAAAGCGCAGGTGAAAGTGTCATTCCCATCGAAAGAAAAACGGCTAGTGCGATCGCCTCCGCACTCAGTAAAACTCCAAATACGCACCATTGCTGACTGCGAGAATAACGTGCTAGGAGAGATGTTAAAGCCACAGTTACTACAAATGTCGGCAACATCAACAAACGAGTGATCGTTGTCTCAGTGTCAGCACTAACAAACGAAGAACCAGCTAATGCAATGTTGCCTGTCACATGGGCTGTGAACAATCCAAACAAAATAATAAATGCAGAAGTGTCAACGAAACCAGCTACCCAGCTCAAAAGAAATCCTGCTGGTCCATCGCTGATTAAGTAAGCACTAAGGTTGAACTTGGGTTCTGATCTCGGAATTGCTGAAGTCATTTTCTTGCCTTGAATTAGAATCTGAATAGACTATTGTTAAAGTGCTAGGGATAGATTGTGAATTTCTTCTATCCCTAGCACTTAATTTAGAGTACAAATAAAAGATCCATTGAAAGACTAAGGGCTAACAGTGGGTTCACTTTCTACAGGTGACTCTGTAGATGCCTCTGGAACTGTTTCTTCAGAAGTTTCTTTTAATTTCTCTTCTGCAGCTTCTTCTGCGGCTGCCTTCTCAGCTTCTTTAGCTTTTTTTGCTTCTAATTTAGCTGCTTCTTTAGCTTTTTTTGCTTCTAACTTTGCTGCTTTCTTTGCAGCTTTTTCCGCAGCTTTAGCTTCTGCTGCTTCTAGCTCGGCGGCTTCCTTCAACTTCTTGGCTTCAAGTTTAGCAGCAGCCTTTGCTTCAGGAGTTTCGGCTGTTGCTTCAGGTTCTACGACTGCATCTGCAACTAAACCAGAAAAAACAGCACCATTTTCAGTCGATGCTATAGACAAGAATGAGACATCAAAATTAGATTTTGCTGTGGCTGCTTGAGACTGAGTAGGGTTTGCCAATAAAACACTCAACATTAAAACTAATGATAAGCACAGGCTGTTGAATCTAGTAATTAGTTCAAGACTAGGTAATTTAAACATCTTAATGAATTTGTTCTTAGGCATACTTTTGCTCCACTGATTTTTTTGTACTGAAACTAACTTATAGACTCAATCTTAAGGTAGCGATTATACCACTTATTCACTAACACTAATATCATTAAAAAATGTCAGTATGAAATAGATTGAAAAACAGAATTAATGACAAGAAACAAAATATTACACTAATATCAGCAGCTTGCCATTTAGATTCTATTACAACAGTATATTCAGACAACAAAGGTATTCTAAACTACTTTTTTATTAAATCACTGAATTATATTAGTGTCTTAAAATTTATTTACAAATAAAGCTTTGAGCATAGTTGTTATTAATTAATATGCTTATACGAAGTATCTAAATTTAATTTTAGATTAACTAATTTTAGATAGTTCGCTTTCCAAATAATAATTTTCAATAGCATTAGTTAATGTTAAGTATTCCTTGCAATAAATCTTGAAACAACTATATATGTAGGTAGTTCTTATCAGTTATTAAACAGGTGCAATCTTATAAGTTATTTAAAGCTGCTATAACTCAATCTTAAATAGCTAATACAGCAACCTTGAATGGTTGGTGGAAGCTCATCCTGCACTTCCACCAACCTCAAAAATTCACAAATGATTTAGAACTGCTGTATTTCCTAAATGTTTTTAAAGTATTGCAGTTTTTAACTACCCAGATTTCACAAATATTTGGCACTATAACGTTTATTCGGTCTAGTGAAGTACGGGTTGTATTCTCCGCCTTTGGAGGGGAACACAAACTTTGTACCTCGCTTGCTAGAAAAGTGCCATATCATGTCAAAACACTTTTGCCATTTAAGCTTCACTGTATTGTTGGTGCTATAGCAAGCTGCAAAAAAATAGCTTTGAACCTGCGAATAGATGCGCTCAAATCGCAATTTTGCCACTGCTGTTATATGTGACAGATCGCACCTCCAATCATTAACACTAAAAATATGGAGGTAATTTTGTAATGTAGTCGGGGCACTGGTCAGTAAATGCGTGAGAGTTAAAATAAAGGGGTAGAGTGGGAAGAAAGCATGAAATGACCACACTGCCAAAGTGAAAAGGTAGTCAAGAACGGCAGAGATTACCACCAAGACGGCAAAGCAATCCAGAATTATTTATAGGACTTACGCATTGACAAAATAGCAAATGTATGATGATTGTAAACTAAGAGTTGATCTGAATGTAAAGTGAAAGAAAAGACAAAACCCTCAACCGCGAAGTGTAATTGCAATCTCTACACTTTATATTTGTTAGCAGAGCCAAAGTATGTGAGTTGTTTGCGGCTTGCGAAGATCATGTCAGAGTTAAGTCACGACAGT
>JBJTVM010000268.1:0-1472 GCA_046081205.1 Pseudanabaena sp.
GCATTGCTAAACCTGCATAAATTGTGAAAACCATATTTTTTGTTGATAAGTCATAAGTAATACCAATTCACAGAAGTGTGGCTACACTTCTGTGAATTAAAAAACAAACCCTGTAAGGTTTTTAAAAGTACAAAATGGCGTAGCCATTTTGTGCTTTCAAACCCCTTACAGGGTTTGGTTTTTAATTCACAGAAGTGTAGCCACACTTCTGTGAATTGGTATAAATGTATAGAGGACATTTACTGACAGCGCTTTGTACTTTTTTACTAAGCTTTATACCAAATCACAAAATGGCTACACCATTTTGCGCCATTTGCGCCACGCGAAGCGTGGCGCAAATGGCTATATCGAATTCACGTTAAATTAAACCCCAGAAGAATTTTTGAAAGAGGCGCGAAGCATCTCTTCCAAAAAACATATGCTTGTAGTGAGAATTAATGTTATGTCTTGTTAATGATTGCCAAAATTACCATAATGCTTTAATATCTGGCAGTCAAAATCGACAAATTCGGATGACGCTGTACCGAAAACCAAGTAGGCAGCAGAGGAACTTTAATTATGCGTATTTATTACCTAGCTGGCGTGATTCTTAGCGTTACTACAATCCTTAGTGCTTGCGGTGAGGGTGCACCAGTCCAATGTACGATCAGCACAGCAAGAGAAGCGAGGCAAGGCATCGTCAAAACAGCCCTGTTTAACGCAGGCACAGATTGTGACCAAATGAGAGCGCTTGCAGAATCAGGGCAACCATTGCCTACTCGCGCTGGTAGCAGCCCTACAACTACTGCTGCAAAACCTGTTGAACCCACTGCTCCGCCGACTTTTAACACTCCATTTGTCACTGGGCAAAAAACACAGGAACTTATTGCTACAACTGATAAACAAGCAAGAGTTGAGGAACTAGAGCAGAAAATTGGCGTTAACTCTAAGCAATCTCGCGATCCTTTCACTAGCACTGTAATCAATCCAGTACCAAAATTAGAAACCTTGTTGGAAAAACCCAAAGTTAAACCTAATCTTCGTGCTGCTGTAGTAGTGAAAACATCAAGCCGCCCAAATAAAGTTATCACTCCACCAGACACAAAGGCTGCTGAAGGCACACAAATAACAGGTACAGTTGAAGTTTCAGGCACAATTTATGCCATCATCAATGCCTTTGGCGAGCCAACATCCCGCTATGTCAAAGCAGGACAGATGATCTCTAACGGCAGAGTATTAGTCAAGCGTATTGACACCTTCTCTGAGCCACCGATCGTAGTCTTGCAGCAAAATGGAGTTGAGGTATTACGTGCGGTAGGCGCTCCTGTTGTTGGGGCTGTAGATCCTAATCAACCTCCTGCTGACGAAGCTACTGCAGCTCCACCACCGTAACGACTTAACCAACTATAACTTCACTTATGTTATCGTCACCTGCTCGATAATCCTTCCCACTAATAAGTAAAGTTAGTTCGGGATAAGCTACAAAATTCTAG
>JBJTVM010000269.1:0-5325 GCA_046081205.1 Pseudanabaena sp.
AGAAATAGAAAACTGTTGTCAAACTTTAGAAAAAAACATTCCAAGTTTTAGAAAAAAATATGACTATTATCAAGAAATCACCGAGAGATACCGCAATCACGATGATTTATTAAATCTCTATTCTAAAAATCCAAGCTTGAAGATTTTTATTGAACAGCTTGCCAGTAGAAATATTGAAATAACTGAAGAATCATGATTTAACAAAAGGAAGCAATTGATAGGTTTTACTTTCGTAGAGAATGTAAATGCCTAGTGCAATTAAGATAAAAGGCACGATCGCACTGCTATATTTTGCAAGAAATTTGGCGATCGCAGGATAGCTACTGATACTTTTGGCGACATAACACCAAACTGTGATCAGAATCAAAAAAGTAGCGATCGTAATTGAGAGAGTAAGTGCATTGCTACTCGCAAATAAAGGAATATAAATACCAATATTGTCGCCACCATTGGCAAAGGTGACAGCCGCCACATGATAAGTCTGTGGTGCAACTAGAGCCGATTTCCTCTGCTCAGGAATCAAGCAATTTTGCACAGTTACTTCTTCTTGTTTTTGGAATAAATCCTTGAACCCGATCGCGATCGGTAATAGTCCTAAAAGTCCAATCCATTTAGGGTCAATAATCAGGCCACCTAAATACGCTGGTAAACTCGCTAAGAGTATGAGTCCAAAACCCAAATACTGACCAATTAGAATGTGGCGCGGGCGAAATTTATCATCGACTTTAGCAAAGAAAATTGTGAGAATGAGAATATCATCGATATTTGTAGCAGTAAAAGCAGTAATTGCGATCGCTACAGTACCGATAATCCATTCCATGTTTTCCCTCAATTTAAGTTCGTATAGCTAAAGATGAGAATTCAAAAAGCTTACCGTAAATACTGTTCCCTGTCCGACCTTGCTCTCTACCTTGATTTGTCCCTGATGACTTTCGGCGATCGCTTTGGCAATTGCTAATCCTAGCCCAGAACCACTGGTGTATAGATTACTAGACTTAGAACTAGATTTACTATTTTTTTGTGGTTGGTAACGATAGAAACGCTCAAAAATTTGAGATAGCTCTGCCTCAGGAATCCCCAGACCAGTATCTTGAACTTGAATTTGAATTTGGTTTTGAGAAGCGATTAGTTGCGCGGTAATTTGTACCTTACCACCTGCGGGCGTATAGGCGATCGCATTACTGACGAGATTAGTAAACAAACGTCCTAGACGATCGCGATCGCCTGACACCATGAGTTTTGGTTCCAAGCTAGATAACTCCAAAGAGATTTGTTTTTGTTGAGCGATCACCTGTTGCTCTTCACCCACTTCCCTCAAAATTTGCGATAAATTGCAAGGTTCACGCCTCTGATTAGTAAAGCCACCATCATGTCTTGCTAAAAATAGCAAATCTTCGATTAATCTACCTAACCGTCTGGTAATCCTCTCAATTGCTTCTAGTTGCGATCGCTGAAATTCTAGATCAGGACTAGGATCGGCTAAAGCAACTTGGACATTGGTTTGAATTACCGCGATCGGATTGCGAAGCTCATGAGAAGCATCGGCAGTGAACTGCTTTAAACGTTGGTAGGATTCGCGCACAGGTTCCATGGCGATCCCTGCTAGCCACCAACCACATAGTAAAACTACAAATACCATCAGCGTTGTACCGATCGCCAAATCGAGAAACAACTGCTTAACGGGTTTAGTAACTTCAAACCAAGGATGACTAATTCGCAAATATCCTAGCAGTTTGTTATTAATCACAATTGGCTCAATCATCTGTCGCAATGGCTCTGCTTCTGACAAATGCACAGTGCGATAGAGTGGTTGCAAGATTCCTCTCTCTCTCGGTTGCAATGGCTCCGTATTCGCATTAGTCGTCCAGAGAATCTCTCCACTAGAGCTAAACCAGTCGATATCAATATGATCGGCATCGATCTCTTGAGCATTTGCCGAAAAGCTGCGACTAAAATCTGATTCTAAATCAATTAAGTTAGACCGAATCAGCGATCGCTCGATTACTTCTGCAACATGGTCAATGGTGTCGTCAATGCGATCGATTAAGGTTGTCTGCACATAGAGATAGAATCCTGTCGCAAACACAATTAATAAAATCGCCGTGACAATCGCATACCATAGCGCCAAACGGCGACGCATTGACTGAAAGACAGGATTAGGAGTGACAATGGCCATGAGTAATTTAATAGCAAAGCTGTAGCGCACGCACAGCCTGCACTATAGCTTTTAGGGGTTTAATATTCAAATTCTTCTAGAATCGTTACTAATCGATTTTGACAAGACTTAGGTATCAAGTCACTTAAAGGAATTTCACGATTACCACCACCGATCGCAATCATCGTTTCATTTAATACTTTAGTGACATCTGCTGATTGAATCCCTTTCAGCAACATGGGATAGAACTTTTCTGCTAACGGAAGATGCAAATGCGCGTCATTTAAGTACAAGTGCCACTTTGCAATATCAATATACACATCGTCGGCAATAGTAGCAGCTAGTTGTTCGATACGTTCTGAGTTACTCATTTGTCTCGTAATTGGTGTTTTATAGCGATCGCTATCATGTAGGTGGCGCAAAGCACTATCTACATGATAGCGATCGCTACATTCTAATTTTACAAAACTACAAAATGCCATAGCTATTTTGTGGTTTTAAAACCCTTATACCAAAGCACAAAATGGCTACGCCATTTTGTACTTTCAAAATCCTTAGGTTTTTAATTCACAAAAGTGTGGCAACACTTTTGTGAATTGGTATTACTGGGTTATGACAGATTAAATTATGATCATCTGCGTTGCGCGATCGCAAAGTTATGACTACTGCTCTCCCTCCCAAGCCAGAGGTTTTTACAACAAATATTAGTAATGCGAGTAATGCTGTACTAAAAAATATTAGCTGGCAAACCTATCAAGCCATGCTGGCTGATATGGGCGACCATCGCTCTATTCGCCTAGCCTATGATCGCGGAACCTTAGAAATCAAAATGCCATTAGAATTTCATGAAGCAATTAATCGTCTCCTAGAGAGAATTATTGTCGCATTGACTGAAGAACTAGAGCTAGATATCAAAAGCTTTGGCTCGACAACCTTTAATCGCAAAGATTTAGAGGTTGGTGTAGAGCCAGACTCCTGTTTTTACATTCAGAATGCTCATCTCGTTCGCAGATTTCAGATAGATATTGAAAAAGATCCTGCCCCTGATCTTGTAGTTGAAGTTGACGTTCATAGTTCTAGCATCCGCAGATTGGATATTTATAAACAGTTAGGAGTACCCGAAATTTGGGGACATACCAGAACAGGGATAAAAATCTATAATTTACGAGATAGTGAATATGTTGAGCAGGAATATAGTGTTACTTTTCCAATAATGTCTGGCGAGGCTTTAGATCGCTTCTTGGCTTTATCAGAATCAACTGATGACAACAAATTGATTCGTGAGTTTAGAGCATGGCTCAGACAAAGGCTAGGTCAGTAGAAACTCAAATAGATTGTTGATGCAAAGTCCTGAAAATCTATTTTGGTTTCTACAAATGATGAGTTCATAACAAAAAAGCGCAAAACCGCCTTTCAAAAAGTAAACTAAATCTTCAAGTACTACAGTTTTTTTGTATGAGCCAGCCAACAGCCCCCCAACCTTGGAGTCAGCGTTTTGAGACAGCGCTACATCCTGCGATCGCGCGATTTAATGCCAGTATCAGTTTTGACATTAATTTAATTGAATATGACATCACAGGATCGCAAGCGCACTCGCGCATGTTGGCGAAAGTGGGGATCATTAGTGCCGAAGAAGGGGAAATGCTTGTTAATGGTTTAGAGCAAATCCGTCAAGAATATCGGTCTGGTAATTTTAATCCTGGGGTTGACGCTGAAGATGTGCATTTTGCGGTGGAGCGCCGCTTGACTGAGTTAATCGGTGATGTTGGCAAAAAAGTGCATACCGCGCGCTCGCGTAATGATCAGGTTGCTACCGATGTGCGTTTATATTTGCGTGACCAGATTCGCAAGATTCAAACTGATATCAGGACTTGGCAGCAAACTTTAGTAAATAAAGCTGAGCAGTATGTCGAAACTTTCATTCCCGGATATACACATCTGCAACGCGCCCAGCCGATTAGTCTCGCCCACCATCTGCTTGCTTATTTTGAGATGGCGCAGCGTGACTGGACAAGACTTGATGAAATCTATCAAAGAGTCAATGTTTGCCCCCTTGGTTCGGGCGCTTTGGCGGGTACACCCCACCCGATCGATCGCCATTACACCGCCGAACTTTTAGATTTTGGTTCCGTAGGACGCAATAGCCTTGATGGTGTATCCGATCGCGACTTTGCTGTAGAGTTTCTCTGCGCGGCAAGTTTGATCATGGTGCATCTCAGCCGTCTTTCGGAAGAAGTAATTCTTTGGTCATCGCAAGAGTTTAGTTTTGTGAAACTCAGCGATCGCGTCAGTACAGGCTCTAGCATCATGCCTCAAAAGAAAAATCCTGACGTTCCCGAATTGGTGCGCGGCAAAACAGGACGGGTATTTGGGCATTTGCAAGGTTTACTGACAATTATCAAGGGCTTACCTCTGGCTTACAACAAAGATATGCAAGAGGATAAGGAAGGTATCTTTGATGCAGTGGTCACGGTTCGCGCTTGTTTGGAAGCAATGACAATTTTGATTGATGAAGGGATTGAATTTCAGAACCAACGTCTTGCAGAAGCTGTTGCGGAGGACTTCTCTAATGCGACTGACGTTGCCGATTATCTTGCATCCAAAGGAGTTCCTTTCCGTGAGGCATATCAACTGGTTGGCAAACTTGTAAAAACTTGCACTAGTGAAGGGATTTTACTCAAGGATTTGTCAGTGGAACGTTGGCAGACTTTTCACCCTCAGTTTGAGGCAGATATTGTCGAAGCGATCGCTCCTGCACAGGTCGTTAAGGTGCGTAATAGTTACGGTGGCACTGGCTATGAGCAAGTCAGAGTCCAAGTAGAAGCTGCCAAAAAACTTATTGCTTAAACCAAAAAGTAGTGTCAGCAAAAAGTGCTGACACTACTTTTTGATGCTTTTGCGTTAGCATAAGCTTTAGTTAAGTTTGCCAAATTTTCGATTTTCTATGCCCAAGTTATCAAAACCACCAGATCCTAACGATCCTGAATACCAAAACCTTGAACGCAGAGTTAACTTTTATCTGCACCTTGCTATCTATTCGGCTTGTATGACCTGTATGTGGTTTATCCAGTCCATTACTGAGAAGGTCTGGATCTGGTCAATTTGGGTTGCCGTGATCTGGGGAATCCTCATCCTCGGTCATGGGATTTGGGTATTGACTCAAGAAAAGC
>JBJTVM010000270.1:0-6933 GCA_046081205.1 Pseudanabaena sp.
AGTCCTAAATCAACGTGAATTCGATATAGCGCTTCGCGCGGCGCAAATGTCGCAAAATGATGAAAATCGCTCTGCGATTTTTACCATTTTGCACTTTCATCGAATTAACGTTAATTTATTAATTTTTGTACCTATCAGAATCTATACCTCTGAGTATATTTACTTATGGTGTATAGTTAAAGGTAATTTATAAAATAAAATTTATTGTTTTTGCATTCTCATTATAAAAAAATCATTTATATTTCTAGGTTTATTTTAGATTTATTTTTAATTTACTTTAGATTGTTTAATATCAAATTTTCCAATAATTCTTAAAAAGTCTGGGATAAAGCAAGTTTATTTATTGAAATCTACTTTAAACGTCCGATACTAGCTTTGAATTAGCTATATGCGAGTTTATTAAAAAACTTTAAGAGGTTCTTCTGAATTAGGTAAACACTTAGGACGGATTTAAGTATCAATGCTAATACCAAAGCTTCATCCCGCAGCACTAGATAAAAAGCGTTCTATAGGCAAAAATATGTTACCTTTTGAGCAAGATGCTGGCTTTAAAGCCGACCAGATTTTAGAAAATCGAGGGCGAGTTGCCATCTTTATTGATGGCTCCAATCTTTTTTACGCAGCCCTGCAACTGGGGCTCGAAATCGACTATACCAAGCTGCTTCTATGCCTTATTGATGGTTCACGTTTACTCCGCGCATTCTTCTATACAGGAGTTGATCGCACCAATGAAAAGCAGCAGGGATTCCTATTGTGGATGCGGCGCAACGGTTATCGAGTTATTTCTAAAGAACTTGTACAATTACCTGATGGCTCCAAGAAAGCCAATCTTGATGTCGAGATTGCTGTAGACATGATGGCGTTAATTGGTTCCTACGATACTGCCGTACTAGTGAGCGGCGACGGGGATCTCGCCTATGCAGTTGATGCAGCAAGTTATCGTGGTGTACGTGTTGAAGTGGTCAGTTTGCGTTCAATGACCAGCGATCATCTAATTAATGTTGCCGATCGCTACGTCGATCTCGAAGCGATCAAAGAAGACATTATGAAAATATCGCGACCTCAATCACCCAGCACTATGCCAAGTAATAGTCCATCAATGGCGAACTATAACTATCGTCCGATCTCTGGAATTGCTTCAATAGAAACTGATCGTGACAACTAGTGGCGAATATTGCCAATTAATTATTATTGGCTAAGTAAATCTATTCCTACACTAATCCTAAAAAATATTGACAGAAGTTGCCATTGTCAATATATTATAGAGTTCGCTGTAAAATATTATGTCTTCGTAATTTGCTTCTGTCGATTGTAGCTAACCCACTGCATAGAACGCATGATCTCACGGAGATAGTGTTGTACAGCCATCCGTACTCAAATTTACTTATAAAACACCTAAAAAGGTGTGTCCACGGGTACTTTTGGGCAACCATAACATTGAAAACTGACAACAAATTGGGAGACTTATAGTGGCTCGCATTGCAGGAGTTGACCTTCCGCGTGACAAGCGCATTGAAATAGGACTAACGTACATATACGGAATCGGTCTAACTAGCGCCAAAAAAATCTTAGCAGCTACCAAAATAAACCCCGATACGCGGGTTAAAGAGCTTACTGATCCTGAAGTAACAACTTTACGCCAAGAGGTAGAATCCAACTTTCAAGTAGAAGGCGATCTGCGTCGTCTCGAAGGTTTAAGCATCAAACGCCTAGTTGACATCGGTTGCTACCGAGGTCGGAGACATCGTATGGGGCTACCTGTGCGCGGACAGCGTACTCGCACAAATGCTCGTACCCGTCGTGGCGGCCGTCGTACCGTCGCAGGTAAGAAGAAGGCTCCAGGTAAGAAGTAAGTAAGGATTAATACGAAACAATGGCTCGTCAAACAACTCGTAGAACTGGCGCACGTAAGAATAAGCGTAACGTCCCTAATGGAGTCGCTTACATCCAGTCTACTTTTAACAACACTATCGTTACGATCGCAGACACGGTTGGAGATGTGATCTCTTGGTCTTCGGCTGGGGCGAGTGGCTTTAAGGGCGCTAAGAAGGGTACTCCATTTGCTGCGCAAACTGCTGCTGAATCGGCTGCTAGAAGAGCGATGGAGCAAGGAATGCGTCAGGTTGAAGTAATGGTCACAGGTCCTGGCTCGGGTCGCGAAACCGCAGTGAGAGCATTACAAGCTGCGGGACTAGAGATTACCCTCATTCGTGACATTACTCCCATCCCTCACAATGGCTGCCGTCCTCCAAAGCGCAGACGTGTGTAACCAACTACGTAGAAACTGCGAATTAGAAACTAAGCTCTAAATTCGTAACTCGTAATTCCCCAATTATTTAATTTCTCCCTTTGATTTTCGTTTACTCTTGCAGACTAAGTCGGTACAAATATGGCACAGTTTCAGGTTGAGTGCGTTGCATCCCACACAGAAAAAGACAACAGCCAGTACAGCCAGTTCGTACTGGAACCACTAGAGCGGGGGCAAGGCATTACCATTGGAAATGCGCTCAGACGGGTATTGCTCTCCAATCTTGAGGGTGCATCTGTCACTGCTGTTCGGATTGCTGGTGTCAACCATGAGTTTGCCACGATTCCTGGCGTACGGGAAGACGTTTTGGATTTGATGCTCAACTTGAAGGAACTAGTGTTGAAGTCTTATAGCTCAGCACCACAGATCATTCGTTTGGTAGAGCGCGGTCCAAAATTAGTCACGGCTACCAGTTTTCATTCTTTGCCATCGGATATTGAGATTGTCAATCCTAACCAATACATTGCCACTCTCAGTGAGGGTGCAACTTTGGAGATGGAGCTAACGATCGAGCGTGGTAAAGGCTATCGCTCGGTAGACCGCTCTAAGGATGATCACAGTTCTCCGATTGATACACTCAAGATCGATGCTGTGTTTATGCCTGTGCGTAAGGTCAAGTATGAGATTAAAGACGCTCGGATCGGCGATGCGATCAATAAAGAGAGTCTGCTAATTGATATTTGGACAAATGGCAGCATTACACCTCAAGAAGCACTTAGCCAAGCTGCTAGTGTGTTGGTGAATTTGTTCTCACCCTTGCAAGAAATCACTTTTGCGCCGACCTTGCCCCAAGAACGTGATGAGCAAGACGAAACGAAGCAAATTCATATTGAAGAGTTGCAACTATCAGTCAGGGCTTATAACTGTCTCAAACGCGCTCAGATTAACACTGTTGCGGATTTGTTGGAATACACCCAAGACGATTTACTGGAAATCAAAAACTTTGGGCAAAAGTCGGCTGAGGAAGTTATGGATGCCCTCAAACAGCATCTTGGCTTGACCTTAACTGAGTCCAAAGCTTCTAAAGTTCTGTAAAAAAGCAAAATCTCTTTATTTTTAAAGAGTTAGGTTTCATATCCATCTAGTACACACTTATGCGTCACCGTTGTAAAACTCCCCAGCTTAACAAAGCTGCCGATCAGCGCAAAGCTCTCCTACGGGCTTTGACAACTGAACTAATCCTTAGAGGCGAAATTAAGACCACCAGAGCTAAAGCTGATGCTGTCCGTAGCAGTGTTGATCACATGATCACCCTTGCTAAAGATGGTTCTCTGCACGCTCGTCGTCAAGCGATCGCCTACTTATATGATATTTCGGTCAAAGATGGCGAACCCGTAAGTGATCGTCCTCAGACCAAGACTAAACAAGAACAATTACCCGAAGAAGATCGCGTAACTACCTTGGTTGACTTGTTGTTCACCCAAGCCAAGGATCGCTATGCTGATCGCAATGGTGGCTACACTCGTATCGTTCGTACAGTCAGCCGTCGTGGTGATAATGCAGAAATGGCGATCTTGCAACTTGTGTAAGCATCAAGATGTTTTCTGCTGATTCGGAGTCTTCCCATCGTATTGCTTTGGTTATTCAATATCTAGGTACATACTTTTATGGGTGGCAAAGACAGCCAAATCATCCCAGTGTGCAGCAAACGATTGAAGAAGCGATCGCTAAGATCTGCGGGAAAGCAACCGTTCTGCATAGTGCAGGTAGGACTGATACAGGAGTTCATGCTGCGGCTCAAGTAGCCCACTTTGATACTTCAAGCTTGATTCCTCCCCAACGTTGGGCAAAGGTACTTAATAGTTATTTGCCTGAAGGGATTTTGATCTGTGGATCTGCGGAGGTAGCTGGTGACTGGCACGCAAGATTTTCGGCAACATGGCGGCGTTATCGTTACACGATTTATACTGCAGCAATACCGAATCTTTTTGTAAAGCCGTTTAGTTGGCATTACTACCACGATCACCTTGATGAAAGGTTAATCCATCAAGCCTTGCAGCCAATGTTAGGTGAGCAGGATATGGCAGCATTTCAAAGAGCAGGATCGAGTCGCCCCCATAGTCGTCTTGAGCTTCAAGAAGCCCAATGTTGGCGAGATGGTGATTTTATCCATGTGGAAGTACAGGCAAGTGGCTTTTTGTACGGCATGATTCGCTTATTAGTAGGGCAATTAGTCGATGTAGGGCGTTCTCGCCTGAGTATCGAAGCTTTTACGAGTATTTGGCAAGAAAAACGTCGTATTGAAGTTAAATATGCTGCTCCCCCACAAGGATTGTGCCTATTAGCGATCGGCTATGCCGATAATCCCTTTGCGGAATTTGCATCGCGCAATCAAACACTAGGTTTAAATGACAGCCATGTACTTAACTTGGTCTAGAGTTTAAAAGCTAACCTATCCCAAACTCAAAAGTTTGAAAAATATATTTCTCCAATATATTTTTCTATATAAATATCATAGATAAATCTCGTTTGTAGAGAAACTAATGACTACAACTACACTTACTCCCAATAAAACCTACTTACCAAAAGATCCCGATCGCAAATGGTATGTCATTGATGCGGAAGGTCAGCGCCTAGGAAGACTTGCTAGCGCGATCGCTGTAATCCTACGCGGTAAAAATAAGCCAACCTATACGCCTCACTTAGATACTGGCGATTTCGTCGTGGTGATCAACGCCGAAAAAATTGCTGTAACTGGCAAGAAATCCTCCCAAAAGCTATATAGAAGACATTCTGGCCGCCCAGGTGGGATGAAGGAAGAAACCTTTGACAAGGTAATTGCTCGCGTGCCTGAACGTGCACTCGAACATGCGATTAAAGGTATGTTGCCCAAAAATACCCTTGGTCGTCAGCTTTTCACCAAGCTCAAGGTTTATAAGGGCGCTAGTCATCCCCATGAGGCTCAACAGCCTGAGACCTTAGTCATCAACACCATTCCATCGCTGAAGTAGGAGAAATCACAGATGTCAGATACTGAACGTTCTAATCGTGCTGTTTACTGGGGAACTGGTCGTCGCAAGAAAGCGATCGCCCGCGTACGCCTCGTCCCAGGCGAAGGCAAAATCGTAATCAATGATAAGCCTGGAGATCTGTATTTACAGTTCAACCCTAGTTACATTTCAGGTGTAAAGGCTCCTTTAGAAACCTTGGGCTTGGAAAATGAGTACGATGTTTTGGTCAATGCTCATGGTGGCGGTGTAACTGGTCAAGCTGATGCAATTCGCTTAGGTGTTGCTCGTGCATTGTGTGAGCTTGCTCCCGAAAACCGTAAGCCTCTCAAGGTTGAAGGCTACATGACTCGCGATCCTCGTTGTAAGGAACGTAAGAAATATGGTCTCAAGAAAGCTCGTAAAGCTCCTCAATACTCAAAACGGTAATTACTTATCCGAAACAAAAAAGCCTCGCAATGCGAGGCTTTTTTGTTTCGGATATAGGATATTGCTCTGCTATATCCTAAGTTTTTTCAACGCCATGATCTAACACTTCATAGTAAAGCGGCAGGTATCCTGATTTAATGCCGCCTTCTTCTTTAGCTTTATCCAAGTTACCGCGCAAAGTATGGCTATTGTGAACGCTATAGATTTCATAGCGATCGCCTATAAAAACGTAATCAGCAACATCAGTAAATTCTTCACCTTTAACGAGCTGCCAGCGATCATTTACATAGACAAAGTGATAATCTGCAAGATCTGGACTAGATGATGGGCGTTCTACAGCCGCAGATATTTCACCAATGTAATGAGGGTTGTTGCTAGTAGGTGGGATAACTTTGCTGGTGACATTACGATAAAAACAGCTTTCGTTATAGCAAAATCTTAGTTTTGCCATTTTGTTTTTGATGTTTTCAAAGCGATCGATGATCTGAGTTGAAGAAGGCTCGCTTTCAGCAAAAACATTTGGCGTAAGGGTGTTAATAAAAGTTATGCCAAGGCAAATTACACAAATTAAAAAAATATTGGCTAGCGATCGCCATTGCTTATTGGTCATAAAATTTACAGTTCAGAAAACTATATTATCCATGTCTAGGGTTCAATTTTTTGCTGAACTGGCAGAGAGAGTGGCTAATTTTTCCTGAATAAATAGCTCAACAGCCTGTATTTCGACCAATGTATTATTAATAATCTCCAGAGTTTTTTCCCGACCTTGAGCTTGATCTAGTTTCTCAAGTTGTCCTGCTAAGGTCTGGATTCGCAAAGCTCCCACATTTGCACTAGAACCTTTAAGATGATGTGCCTCACTCATAATTTTTGACCAGTCATCTTTAGTAATTGCATCGCGAATTTTTTCAATACGCTGTGAGACATCTTCAACATAAACTTGCAGAACCTCAATCTCAAACTCTATATCTCCTTCGGATATTTGACTAAGTTGTTCTAGGTTAACAGGTGAGTCTGGTTGCTGATTCATATAGATAAAAGCTTTACAGCGATTAGCTAAGCTACTTTAGCTTGTATCTGGCTAAACTACCATGTATGCAATCCAAAAATCCAGTAATCCCAACACAGAAAATCATGTAGTCCTTTTGTGTGTTTACAGCCCTGACTGGGTTTGGTTTTAAAATCACAAAAGTGTCGTCAGAGTTTTGTGAATTTGTATGTATAGCAATGAAAGCTTTGCTTAGGAAA
>JBJTVM010000271.1:0-3981 GCA_046081205.1 Pseudanabaena sp.
CTGGTGTGCCTTCAGGGGCGGCTAAGTCTGTACCTTGATGAAAGCGGACTTGACCCGTAATCGGATGCACACGAGTCCCAAACATCGAACTAATTACCGATTGAGTGATCAAGGGGAACAGCATCTGCTTGTCACCATTGCTCGGCAGGCTCATCGCAGCAATTTCCTGCTCCGTTAGGCGGCGCACTTGTACGGATGTGTCACCCGAAGCCGCAGCATGGAGAACACTGCCATTTTGGTAATATTTCTGAGAGTTGTTTTTAGAGACGATCGCTTCGGGATTACAAAGATCAGCATTGCGCTCCAAAAGGCTACTAGCCTTGAATTTACAACCAGTAGATCGATTTTCCAAGACAATTTCGACGGGTTGCCCAACGGGTTGCGATCGCTTTGCTGCTGCTTTTGGTGATGGAGTAACAGACTCAATGTTCACTTGGACAGAGTTCACTTGGACAGACTCGCGATTCCCCGCATTAGTTACAGGCTGGTTAGCTGGAGCCGCATTAGTACGCTCATGAATCTCAATGGTGGGCGGTACAGGAGCAATCTTAGGCTGAGGTTGTACTTGAGGGGGCTGCTCAGAAGGTTTAGAGACTGCAATATCAGGGGAAATCGCCGACTTGGTTGCGGCGTATGCTGAGCCAACTAGAAAGTAGTTATTTGTGGAGAGGCAGAGCAATGTAGCCAGTGTGAGGGTGGAGATTGTTGATTTTCGCATAATTTAATTCTACTGATAGCCGACAGAAAAAGTTTGAGGCTGATAGATTGCGTCTTGGGAATTGCCCTCCCATCTTACTACCAGTTCGCCTGTTGGTCTAATGTCGATTATTTGCCCCTGAAGTTCCCGTCCATTAACCGTTTGACGTACATTTTTATCGCTGAGCATCTCTAAATATTCCGCCAAAATGCCCATAATTCCTTCGTGATCGCTACGGGTTTGACCTAGCTCAAGCCCTTGTAGCACCACCTCGATCAGTTCATCCATGCTTGACAAAGTAGTTGGCAATTCGCCCAAGGCGATCGCGCCTTCAGGTACATCATTTGTCCAATTTATGCCGATCCCCACCACCGCATAAAGAACTTTGCCACCTTCAATCCTTGTCTCAGTGAGAATACCTCCCAATTTACGGCGATCAATTAAGAGATCATTGAGCCATTTGAGCTTGACATTTGCTCCCGTGGCATTGAGGGCTTTGGCGATCCCCCAAGCTGACCAAAGCGTAATCTGGTGAACATTTGCGGCGGTCACATTGGGCTGCAAAATCACTGACATAAATAGTCCGCCCAAATCAGATTGCCAACTATGACCACGTTGCCCCCTACCCTTAGTCTGACGCTTGGCAACAATCACGGTATGGCAATCGACCTCATGGGGTTGATTGCCATTTTGCGATTCGACAGAATTGAGGCGATCGATTAAGCGCCAAGCTTCGCTATTAGTAGACTCGATTTCTTCGTAGAGGATGATCTGAAAATTCAAAGTAATTATTAACTATGAAGAAGCTTTAGTTTCAAAGTATAAAAGATCAGTAAATACTGCACCCGCAAGTAACAACAATTTTTCGTCAGCCGTCAATTTTGCATCAATAAATCGCACCCTAAAGTTATCAGCATCTGTAAATAGTTCTTTAGATAGCCCCGTCCATTTCTTTAATTTTGGGATTTGAACTGCATGGTTTGCTATGGTTTTTAGAGGTTCTAAAAATATTGAGGGATGATCTTGAGTAATTCATTTAAAGGGCGAATGCTGCTTTCTCACAATTTTGATATTTCGCCAGATACCGCGCCGCCCCTCAGTCGAGAGGAATTTGCTGAAGTATTTCGTCTAGGGTTAAGCGATCGCCCATCCTGCCAAACACGCTTAGTCGATCATCCCCATTGGACAGTGGAAATTTTGTTTGATCAAGATCAGTTTTCACCGCAGCAAATTGGAGAGTTTTGCGCTCAATCCCTAGCAGCTAGACGTATTAGTCAGGGATTAGATCATCATTCCCCCCTTGAAATTTTAGTTTTAGGGGGTATCAAAACCACACCACCAACCAGTGATAACCCCGATGCCTTGCAAACAGGAGATTGGGGGGTAGATGTAGTAGAGACAAAGGTAGGGGCAGCCTTTTTACAAAGCATTTCGTGGGATATAGCGATCGCCTCAAAACCTGCGGAATCAGTCTTTAAGGTTGAGTTTTGGGTATCAGATCCAATTAAGTAATCACCAGCAAATCCTAAGCAATTGATTGACGGCGCTTCGCGCCGTCAATCAATTCTTGGTTTTTATATCCTTGATACAGCGCATAGATCAAATAAACATCGACCGTAATTAATTGTGTAAATATTGTGCAAACAGGAGCAAAATTCACAAATCTTGATATTTAAGTTTACTTACTTGTAAGAAAATCGATTATAGCGAAGCGTATAAACTGCGCTTTATTCAGATTTTTATTCGAATCTTAGACGCAAAGTCAAGCAATGCTGAGCTTTATATCTAAAATTTGTCTAATTTCTATTGAAATACTTTTAATACATACTCTTTCGTTAAATCAGGAGATATTGTCTAATGCCTTTTGGACCAGCTTCACGCTTGGGTGTCAGCCTGTTTGATGAAACGCCTCCCATTGAATCAGTTAATGGTCTTTCTTCGGAAGGGCTAGAAGCTATTATCAATGCAGTTTATCGTCAAGTACTAGGTAACGCCTACGTAATGGAGAGCGAAAGACTCAGCATTCCTGAATCCCAATTCAAGCGTGGCGAATTAAGCGTCCGTGAATTTGTAAGAGCAGTTGCCAAATCTGACCTCTACCGTTCCCGCTTCTTTACTAACGCTGCACGTTATCGCACAACTGAACTCAACTTCCGTCATTTGCTTGGTCGCCCACCAATCGATTTTGCGGAAATGCGTAGCCATAGCGATATCCTTGATGCTAAAGGATTTGAGGCTGACATCGACTCCTATATTGACAGTGATGAATACCAAACTACTTTTGGTGAAAACATTGTTCCTTATATTCGTGGCTATAAAACTGAAGCTATCACCAACATGGTACAGTTCACCCACACTTTTGAATTGGTTCGTGGAGCCTCTAGCAGCAGCTTGAAAGGTGATTTGGCAGGCAATAGCCCCAAACTAAATTCACTAATCATCAACCCCACTCCCACGGCTGTCATTTCTTCAACTGGAGATAATGGATTCTTCCGTACTCCTGCTGATGCACCACTTACCCGTCGTGGTTCCTTTAGTAATACTACTAGCAGCAAGGTTTACCGTATCGAAGTTACTGGCTACCGTGCCAAAACTTTCAACAGTATTTCCAAGTTCCGTCGTAGCAACAAAGTATATTTGGTGCCTCTCGACCAACTTTCTCAAGAATACCAACGCATTCATCAGCAAGGTGGCGTAATCGCTAGCATTACTGCTGTTTAATTTCTTATTCGCTAGAGGATTTTTATGAACATCTAGCGAATTTAACTAATTTTTTTATTACAAAGTTAATTACAGCCTTTATCAGTCTGGCGAAGTATAGGTTTGTTTCCCCGCCGAAGGCGGGGAAACATACCTATTTATTTCGCTTGACTGAAAAGTGCTATAGATACCTTCATTAATTCTTAATAATATTTTGGAGAGAATTTTATATGGCAACTTTATTAGCTGCTCTACAACTGCGTCCTAATAGCAGTGCCGAGGAGTTGGAAACAGTCATCCGTGGCGTTTACAAGCAAGTTTTGGGCAATCCTCACGTTATGGAAAGTGAGCGTTTTTCTTCTGCTGAGTCAAAATTGTGTGATCGTGCTATTTCAGTACGCGAATTTGTAAGGATTGTTGCTAAGTCTGATTTTTATCGCGATCTCTATTTCGCCTCTTGCGCTCCTTACCGCTCTGTTGAACTCAATTTTTTACACCTACTAGGTCGCGCTCCACAGGATCAACGTGAAGTATCTGAGCATATCGTGCGGGCTGTTGCTGAAGGCTATGATGCTGAGATCGAT
>JBJTVM010000272.1:0-2505 GCA_046081205.1 Pseudanabaena sp.
CACCCGCGAGGGTGGCCTGGTTCGTTGAGGGGAGCCCATCCTCCGGAGGTGCTGCGGCGGTTGCGCCATGGCGTTGCGGTCGTTTGCGACCTCAATGCCGTCCCCTCCTCTAGCTCTTTCTTCTCAACCTATTTCACCCATTTTGTAATGATGGGATTGATTTTGACCTTTGCGATCGCCCATAGTGGGCTGGCAGCGTTACGGATTTGGGCGGAATCAAAAATTGGAGAGAGGCTATACCGAGTTTTGTTTGCTTTGGTTAGTATTCCCCTTGCGGTAATCCTATTTATTTTTTACTTTAACCATCGCTACGACGGGGTGCAATTGTGGAATTTACAGGGCGTTTCAGGGATTCATGAATTTGTATTAGTGCTATCGGCGATCGCCTTCCTATTCCTTTATCCCGCTACGTTTAATTTGGGAGAAGTTGCCGCTATCCAAAAGCCACAAGTGCATTTATTTGAGACGGGGATCACACGCATAAGTCGCCATCCCCAACTAATTGGCATGACGCTTTGGTGTATTGCCCATACGCTTTGGCTTGGGACTTCCTTTGCCCTGACTACAGCGATCGCTTTAGTTAGTTATCATTCATTTGCCGTTTGGCATGGTGATCATCGTTTGTTTAAGCGTCATGGGGAGGCTTTTCTGGCGCTAAAGGAACGTACTTCGGTTGTACCATTTCTGGCGATCGTCCAAGGTCGGCAGAAATTAGTTTTACAAGAATTTGTACGCCCCGCTTATATAGGTGTTGCCATCACCGTTGTGTTATTTCGTTGGTTACACCCCATTGTTATTACAGCTTCTGCAAACATAAACTGGTAGGTTATGAAGCATGAATACAGCAAATACAGCAAAATGTTTGAGGTAAGAAAATGGCTTTTGGTAGTTACAAAAGTATTGGTGCGATCGTAAAGGAATTTCAGATTACCTATACTGAAGCTGATTTTGTGGAAACTTTGCCATTTACGATTTCTAATTACTTTCGTGAGGATCTCTTGCTAATGATGCGAGAAGGTGTTGTTGATAATTCAGAATTTGCAATTTGTGAGAATTTAATTTATCCAGTTCTCAAGGAAATTTGGAAACAGTATCGTAGTAAGTTTTTATTATGGAGTCATCAGTCCCTTAACTACGATGAAATGCTATCTGGTTTTCCTGAATACATTCTAGCGAAGCGATCTCCTCTCGGGAAAGTCGTATTTGATCGCCCGTATTTGATGTTAGTTGAGGCAAAGCAAGATAATTTTGAGGCGGCTTGGGGACAATGTATTGCCGAGATGATCGCTGCTCAGCGTTTGAATGCAGAATTAGACGTAGTGGTTTTTGGAATTGCCACTAATGGCGATCGCTGGCAACTTGGTAAATTAGAGCAAAATACCTTCACTCGAAACATCACTTTTTATAGCATTCAAGAAATCGATAAATTAGTAGCTGCGGTAAATTTTATTTTTCATCAATGCGAAATTTCTTTAGATAAAATCTATACACTTTAGAAAACATTTGGTAAAACTTTATGTTTCGACTCAAGTATCCCACTGAACAAAGTGATCCGCCTCTGTCACCTAGAGAAACCTTGCCAACAATGTACGATTTGCCCAGTGAAGATCCTGAGGAACCTGGTTTGCCCGATCAATTTCATGACTTTCAGCCCGAATTATTAGGGTTAACTTTCTGTCCTGGCAGCTATCCTCAGGATATGGTGTTTACTGCTAGCGATCTGAATCTCTACTATGATGTACATCACCAGAATTGGCATAAGCGTCCCGATTGGTTTGCTGTATTAGGTGTACCAAGACTCTATGACGGTCATGATCTGCGATTGAGTTATGTGATTTGGCAGGAGGGCGTAAATCCTTATTTAGTGGTAGAACTACTATCTCCAAGTACAGAAAAGGAAGATTTAGGGGAAACAGAAGCAAGCGATCGCAATGGTCATGACTTACAGATCCAAAAGTCTGTCGAGAAACCCCCTAGCAAGTGGAAAGTATATGAGCAGATCTTACGTATTCCTTACTATGTAATTTTTAGCCGCTATACCAATCAATTGCGAGTATTTAGCCTGCAATCAGGGCATTATCTGGAATTGTCGTTACCTGAACAAAAGATTTGGCTACCCGAAATTGAGTTAGGTTTAGGCCTATGGGAAGGTGAATACCGAGGCATTTATCGCCTATGGTTACGCTGGTACGACTCTCTAGGAAATTGGCTGCCGACTGATGCCGAGAGAGCTGAAGCTGCACAGCAACGTGCCGAAGTTGCACAGCAACGCGCCGAAAATGCTGAGCAACTTGCTAAATCTGCGGAACAAAGAGCTGACTCTGCGGAGCAAAGAGCCGAATATCTAGCACAACGATTACGAGAACTGGGCATTGAGCCATAACTAGCCAAAAGTAGGATGGGCAATGCCCATCCTACTTTTGTTATCCCAATTCACAGAAGTGCGGCGACACTTCTGTGAATTAAAAACCAAACCCTGTAAGGGTTTTGAAAGCACAAAATGGC
>JBJTVM010000273.1:0-2738 GCA_046081205.1 Pseudanabaena sp.
TGTAGGTAGTGCAGCTACGTTGGGATGATCTCCAACTACTTGATAGAGCCATCCCGTAATTTGATATTTATCAGAAGATTGGGGAGGAGTGGACGTGGGATCGAGAACTCCTGTAACTCGATTGAGTTTCGCCTTTATCCATTTACGGTTAATTTTATCTACTGACCACTATTTGTCTTGTGGTTCTGTAGTCCAATGAGGTTTATCGTGGGGTAAAGACCAGAATACTCGATAATTGCCATACCGTTGATCGAGAGTGACTTGATCGGGAATACCCTCTAAATTAGGCTGATCGGGGGTGAGAATTTCAATGATTTTTCCATTATTACCAACTTGACGAGTAGCTTTATAACCACCTAATAGAACTTCGCCGCAAACTTCACAAACAATCAAATCAAGTACGCGAGAGCCGCAAGAACAGGTCAGGCTATGATTTGCATGGACTGCGCCAATTGTAGGGGGATTACGATCGCTTTTTCTACGTTCATGATTAACTGAAGGATCGGTACAATCAGGATTTGTGCAAGCCCAGAGTTTTTGTAAATTATGAAAAAATAAATGTCCGCGTACAGGTTGAGGCGATCGCCCATTAGCTAACAAAGTAGACATTCCTAATGACAGGAGAAATCCACGCATAGAGTCAGAAATTAGCTCTTTTTCTTTTTTTTCTGCCCTTTGAAGAGGAAATAATTTAGCATCTAGATCCGTAACACTGGTGGCACGAACGCTGCCATTCACTGCTTGGCAAGCATCTCTTATCGCATCCGAAGCACCGATATTATCTAAAGCATCTCCCAATTGGTTCTTCTCAGGATTGGTGACTGTAGATGCGCCTAGAGCTTTAGCTAAATCCACCATAGCCGATCGCGATAAATCGTTGTCGATATCTGGTGGTTGCATTGGCTGAAATGGATCGGTCTGTACAGCTTTAGCAAACTGAGCAAAAGATTCACTAAAAGCTGAAAGATTATGCCGCGAACCTGAGACAGGAGGTACTTGATTTCCTTCGATAAATTCAAAATTATCGCGCCCAAAAAATTGCCTTAAAAAATCTTTTCCTGATGAATTGTTGTCAAGGCTGGCTGTAGTTGTGAGAATCCTTAGCTGTGGCGAATCTGGAGTAAGCCCTATGCGGTGATAAAGTAAGCGTAGAAGGTAAGCAACTTCCGTTCCTGGTGTGCCGCGATATGCGTGAAGTTCATCAATAATTAGGAAAAATTGATTTTCAGGATCGCTTGCAAGCCAGTCACGAGTAGCTTCAAAGATATTGTTTTCAATACTTCGCATCATCATAATGTTGAGCATTGAGTAGTTGGTAATCAGAATATCGGGTGGACAATCTTGCATATCCCACCGCGATCGCATTTCACTACCATCTAAACTTGGAAAGTAGAATCGCAAGTCTGGATCTGTTGACGGATCATTAGCGATCGCTTGCATAACCTGACTATATTGACTTTCGAGTGTTTCTAATTCTTCTTTTAACCTCTTGAGGTTAGATGGCTTCTGTATTCCCGAAATAGGTGTTTGCCCTGTATACCGTCCAAATGTAATGCGATTACCATTTCTTGTATTGTCTAGCCAATTATGGACAGAATCACTTTCTAAAACTTTTCGGAGTCGCCGTAATTGATCTTCAACTAAAGCATTAAGTGGATAGAGAATTAGGGCGCGAATTGCTTTTGGGCGCGGCTCGTGCGTTCGCTGCGACACCCATTCACCACTAGGATTAACTGCGTTATTCCACCAATGATGATTTGATGGCGGCTGAGTATTTGCAGTCCATGTAGCAGATTCTTTGGCTAATTGAGCAAGTAAAGGCAACAGAAAACATTCTGTTTTGCCTGAACCAGTGCCTGTTGTGACGACAATATCTTTTTGGTTGGCAATGGTTGCTTGTAAACTATCCCATTGGTGCTTATATAAATTGATGCTCGGATCGTCAAAAATTGGTTGTGCTATGTCGGCTAAACCTCGATATTCAGGCGGTAGTTGGTTAGCCGCAGCAGATAAGTTCATATCCGATGAAGGATAAATTGGCACTGGCTCAACCAATGGCGGGATGCTTAAAATAGGATTATTTGGATTACTCAGATAGTCCAAACGGCGATCGCGTTCTTCGGCAAGCGCTCTATAACGCAGTGGAAATGCGCTCTTGATATAGAGTTGATAAATACGATCAAGTCATTGATATGCGCCTAGTAAATCATGCATTCTATTTCCCCCTTAATTCAGATTGATATTGAGTTTACTTGACAGCAATTTTGCCACTTCTGCCTGTACATTTTGATACTGTAAGGTTCGCCCAAAATGATTTGTTTTTACTTCGCTTGGCAAGCATCCCGAAGACAGAACTAGGGCGCGTTCATAGATTTCTGCCCAACGTTGTGACCAAGGGATGTATAAATTATTCGTGTCTTGATCATATTTTGCCATGAGTGTTTGATCACTGTATTGCAAGGCTAAGAATCTTAATCCATACCAATCTCCTTGAACCCAGCGATCGATAGCCTTATCAAAAAAGCAAACTTGAGGTATTAACTGTAATAGCCTTTGATGTGTCAATTGGTACATCCCCGTAAGATTAGGAAAATTACACTCAATAAATCTTTCTTGCTGAATATCATAGTATGCATATTCATAGCCGAGTATAGGCGCAGAAATACGTGGTAGGGTCAGCCAGGGCAACCGCACACGTTTCTAAATAATTTACGAATAAATCGCAAACGATTGCTAGA
>JBJTVM010000274.1:0-2535 GCA_046081205.1 Pseudanabaena sp.
AATCTTTGAGGAACATTTAGTTTAAACATGCAGTCGTCTATCATATATAGCGCTTTGCGCTAAATGACAATCCAGAAAAGTTTTTGAAAGCGGCGCAAAGCGCCGCTTTCAAAAACTTTTCTGGATTGTAATTTAGCGCAAAGCGCTATATATGATAGACGACTGCATGTTTAAACTAAATGTTCCTCAAAGATTTTTAAATCTAGCGATTCTTGCCATTTTTTGCTTTTGTCAAACTGACGTTGAGTTATACCAATTCACAGAAGTGTGGCGACACTTCTGTGACTTGAAAACCAAACCCTGTAAGGGTTTTGAAAGCACAAAATGGCGTAGCCATTTTGTGCTTTGGTATTAAGCAATATAGAGATTGCTATATGATAGATATAAATAGCTTGAAGCCCTGACAGTAAGCCTTGACTAAGTTTCAATTTGACTCTATTCCCGATGCCCTTAATGACCTCAAATCTGGTCGGCTGATTGTCGTTGTCGATGATGAAAACCGAGAAAATGAAGGTGATCTGATTGGGGCAGCCCAATTTGCCACACCTGAGATGATAAATTTTATGGCGGTAAAAGCGCGGGGGCTGATCTGTCTAGCCATGGCAGGAGATCGCCTCGATCTCTTAGATTTGCCACTAATGGTCGATCGCAATACCGATAGTCAACAAACTGCCTTTACCGTCAGTATTGATGCCGTAGAAGGAACATCAACAGGAATTTCAGCAGAAGATCGTTCACGCACAATTCAAGCGGCAATTAATCCAAATACTCGCCCTAATGATCTGCGTCGTCCTGGGCATGTTTTTCCTCTCAGGGCTAAAGATGGAGGAGTACTGAAGCGGGCGGGGCATACCGAGGCGGCTGTAGATCTTGCCCAAATGTCAGGACTATATCCCGCAGGTGTGATTTGTGAGATTCAAAATGATGATGGCTCAATGGCACGACTGCCTGAGTTAATTGAATATGCCAAACTACACAATCTTAAGTTAATCAGCATTGCCGATCTGATTAGTTATCGTTTAGCCCACGATCGCTTTGTACAGCGAGAAGCGATCGCCAAGTTACCATCGCTATTCGGTAACTTTCGAGTCTATGCCTATCGCAACACCATCGATAATACTGAGCATCTGGCGATCGTCAAAGGTGATTTACAGGAATTTTCTGACAACGAAGTCTTAGTACGAGTGCATTCCGAATGTCTGACGGGTGATGCACTAGGATCACTGCGTTGTGATTGTCGGGGACAATTGCAAAGCGCCTTAAAAATGATTGAATTTTCTAATTGGGGCGTAGTCGTTTACCTGCGGCAAGAGGGACGCGGCATCGGTTTAATTAATAAAATCAAGGCATATTGTCTGCAAGATGGTGGCTTAGATACGGTCGAAGCTAACGAAAAGCTGGGATTTGGGGCGGATCTGCGTACCTACGGAGTCGGAGCGCAAATCTTGCATGACCTTGGAATTAAAAAAATGCGTCTAATCACCAATAATCCTCGTAAGCTAGCAGGGCTTAAAGGCTTTGGTATTGAAGTAGTCGGACGCTTACCCTTGTTAATTGAAACTAATGAGCATAATTCACGCTATCTTGAAACTAAAGCCGAAAAGCTCGGACACTTACTATTGCAGACTAAATTAATCACGCTTGGGATTCGCTGGACAGAACAGAAATCTCCTGAATGGCTTGTGCAGTTGCGTGAAGTTGCAGCAACAAACGATTTGCTTATGCAAGAAGAAACATCTACTGAGTTTGCGAGTTTATTTGCTAATGCTGATACACAAGATCCTGCCTTATTAGCAAAGGATATTGCCAGTAAGCTCTCGATTGTCCATTTAGGGTTTGATCGCTCCAATGAGATCTCCAATGACTGGTATGAGCAACCCAATCATCCCTATCGGCAGGCGATCGTGCGTGTATTCAAGCATTTAAAACAATGGGAACAGATCACGAATTTTAAGTTTTGTGTGGCACTCAATGATGCTGAACTACCTGAAAGTTTTGTGGAGACAATCAATCTTGGGCTTGCTTGGAATACTCCTTGGAAAGGCGATCGCATGTATGAGTGGTTTAACTTTTTCCTCCGCGACGGCGACGATCTTGCCATTCTAGATAAGTAAGATAACCTACGCCACTAGTAGCGATCGCCATTAGCACAATGGCAGCCCAGAAAAAAGTATTGAGAAGAATAGCTTCCGACATAAAACTTGATTGATTTTTTGCTAACTAATCATAATTTAACGTCAATTCGCCGAACGTGCAAAATGGTAAAAATCGCTTTGCGCTTCTTACCATTTTGCGTCATTTGCGCCGCGCTTAGCACAGCGCAAATGGCTATATCGAATTCACGTTATACCAAAGCACAAAATGGCTACGCCATTTTGTGCTTTCAAAACCCTTACAGCCCACATTCCGCTCGTAATGGAAAGGTAAAATAATTAACGAAAGGCAAGGAGAAAGCCAAAAAGGAGGAAAGAATAATTAATACCCAAAATACAGAGATGAGAGTATCGAACCTAGACCATCTAGGAATCGTAGCAG
>JBJTVM010000275.1:0-7792 GCA_046081205.1 Pseudanabaena sp.
AGTTGCTTTCATTGTGCGGCTTTCACTGCCTCACGTCTTAACCGACCAGTGCCGATTTGTCCTAGCAATCTCTTGCTTTGATATACATTTAGATGATTTTTTGTTATCGATAACAGGCAAAATAATGAATCCATTTATTAAGTATAACCGTTGCAATTCTGAATTCATACAAAAAAAGGAGATGGAGCGCAAAACGCTCCATCTCCTTTTTTATCCTTTTTTAAGCCCAGTCGTCTTGTCCTTCGTCTTGAGCCATGTAGACCTTACCGATCGCATGGATTTGTCTAGTTTTAGTGAATAGTTCTTCCTCGGTTAACTGCCAATTCTTAAGAACCTTGAGTAGATCAGCCTGAATATCTCGCGCTCCTACAAAGGATTTGTAGCGGATGAGCAACCGAGCTAGCTCGGCATAATCACGATTATTGGGTGTGGATTGCGGCAATAATTCATTTACGATTTGCCGATCTTTAGTGTACTGAGGATGTCTCTGGTCTTTTACTTCTGCCATAAAAACTCATAATATAAACGGCGCAACGCGCCGTTTATATTATTGCCTCAAAATCACTACTTCGTTACCAGTGACTGGGGTACGTGCAATCAAATGATTTTCGGCATCAGCCACGAATAGTTTCTTAAAATTAAGTGTCTGAGAACGGCTTTGGAGATCTGTCACCAATTTAGTCTGCTGGTTTGGCTCCAACTTGTACCATTCATCATTGAGTGCTACAACCAATCTTCCGCGCTTAAAGTCAGTTTGTACCGAACCAAACAGAGATTCACCATACTGCTTTGCTACTTCGGAAACTTGGGTTTGGATTTTGGCGATCGCAATTTGCTCAGACGTTAGCGGTGCGTCACCACGTTCTGTTTTTGCCAAGTCTTTATTGACAACTGGTGGTTGCTTCTTCGCAACAGTGGTAACTGGTTTGTTAATCGGTGCAGGCGTAGCCGTAACCTTTTTAACATTTTGACTATGGGCATGGGATGGCTTCAGAATAATCAAGAGGGAAAATAAAGTAACCAAAGCCACAGTACCAGCCCGCTTATCCAAAATCCGCTTAACCTCATCAGACAGGGGAACCTGTACCGCAATCCCACTGATTGATCGCCAAATTGGAGCAGTTGCAGTTACAGTCTTTTTCCAAGCGTCATTTGCTTGGAGCTTTTCCCAAGAATTAACTAAAGAAGGAGTTGCAGCCGCTTTAGTCGAAACTTTTTGCCAAACATTGGTGGCGATCGGATCAAGTTTGTCTACAGAAATCTGTAAAAATGCCAAAATTTTCGGTGTGACCTGTTCTTTGACAAATTTCCAAGCAATGCCAAACTCCTGCTTAACTTGGGCTACTAGGGGAGAGTCAGCTTCTGTCGAGGCATTAAGTAACCCTGCTGCTTCACCTGTTGCATCTAAAGTGCTTTCTTGACCTTCGAGACTTTGTTGAAGTTTCGTTAAGGCAACAATTAAAGCGGCGATCGCCTTAGCTGAAAGGACTTTACCTATATCTAAAGCTTTATTGAGTGTAGGGTTGCTAGAAATATTCTCTGTGCTGGTTGTGGCGGATGTATCTTCACCCTCTGTGGTTGTCAAGTTTGACTTGGTGAGTTTCGATTGTAGGTTACGCAGGGCAGGCAACAAACTTTTAACAAGTTTAAGTAATAGCGCTTGCAACTGCGGCTGCACTTTTGTCCAAGTTTGCCTAACTTGCTTGGAAACGCCCTCAATTACTTCTTTATTTTTGTTTTCTGTCATAATTGCCTCCTGTCACATTTCACACGGTTGCCATGAAAAGTATCACAAATTATGCAGTGAGAGTAACATATCTTGAGCCAACTCTTAGTATTACCTATAATTATTTGGGACTGCTATAGTTAGTTAAGCTCAATTACTTAGTTCTTATTTTTTCTTTGCTATCGTTTTTTATATAAATAACACTTAAATATCATGCGTATTCTCGCTCTAGCTTGGGAATTTCCACCACGCATTGTTGGAGGAATTTCTCGCCACGTAGCAGAGCTATATCCTGAAATTGTTAAGCGCGGTCATGAGGTACATCTAATCACTGTCGCTGTCGAAAATGGACTAGTAGAAGAAATAGTTGATGGCATTCATGTACATCGCATCCCCGTTGGAGCTAATAACGACTTTTTCCAATGGGTGGTGCAAATGAATGTAAACATGCTGAACTTCGCAAGACAGTTTTTGGCAGTTAATTCCATGGATTTGCTCCATGCCCATGACTGGTTAGTTGAAGAAACAGCGATCGCCATGACCAGCGAATTTCAGATTCCGCTAGTTTCTACGATCCATGCCACAGAGTATGGTCGGTGCAATGGCATTCACAATGATACGCAAAGATATATTCACCAAAAGGAGATCCTCTTAACTCAAGCATCCCAGCGAGTGATTATCTGTTCTGAGTATATGCGTGGCGAACTACAGCGAGCGTTCAATTGCCCTACCGAAAAGACTGATGTGGTCTATAACGGGCTAAGTGTTGAGCGTTGGCAAAATATCACTGCTGAACATCAGTATGATTTGGCAGATCTGAGATCGCAATATGCCAAGCCAGAGGAAGCCATTATCTATTATGTAGGACGCATCACCTATGAAAAAGGGATCTACATCCTACTTAACGCCATGCCCAAGGTGCTCGCAGCAATGAATGATCAAGTGCGACTAATAATTATCGGCACTGGCGACGCTTATTCGATTTTGCTACAACGTCAAGCTTGGGATCTGGGGATTTACCACAAAGTTTCATTTACAGGCTTTATGGCAGACGCTGACTTTTGGAAATTTCAGAAAGTTGCTAATTGTGCAGTGTTTCCTAGCTTGTATGAGCCATTTGGGATTGTCGCTCTTGAGAGTTTTGCAGCTAAAATTCCGCTTGTAGTTTCGGATACGGGCGGATTACCAGAAGTAGTACGCCATAAAATTACAGGCATTGTCACTCATGTTAATGATGCTAATTCCTTAGCTGACGGGATCATCGAGGTTCTAAAAAATCCTGAGTACGCTCAAACATTGGTCGATAACGCTCAATCAGAGCTAAGAGATCGCTTTGCTTGGGAAAAACTTGCTGAACAAACTGAGGCTGTTTTTTTGAAGGTTAGAAATTGAATCGCAAACCTTAAAGAGCTATATAGCAGTTTTTTGTAAGCTCACCCCGAAGGGATGTGCTTACAATCAAAAATCCACAAATGATTTGGAGATGCTATACAACTGCAGAAATAACCTGTTGTTTCAAGAATGAACTTTTAATTTGCGGTGAATTGCGTAGTCCTGATGATGAAGGCAAGAAGGATAAAATTACGGTCAACAGCGCGATCGCTACCATGCTACCAATAAAAAATTTTGCAAACCATAGCTCATTAACGTCGTGGTTAGAGTTCAGATTGGGAGAAGACATAATAATCCTAATGTTTTTAGTTAGAGGACTTATAGAAGGCGGTTTAAGGCTACCTGAATCATTACTATGAGAAATGTAATTACAGAATTACAGACTCTTTAATGCATAAAAGGAGTTCCCCAGTATCTCCAGTTTTCCTTATTAAATGGCGATCGCCATTTCTCGATCAAGATCCGCTCTAGTTGCTGTCGAGGACGTGTGGCTGAAGGTGCATCCCACCAAAAGGTCATGACAACTTGCGTCGGGAGATTGTGGTTGATATGCAGTTCACGGTAATTAAGGAGATACCGTTTGCAATCATGCATTCCTTTCCATCGCTTATGAGAACGGCATGTCTCACCTACATACAGTAGCATGGGTGATTGCGTATCGCAGGTGAGATCGATCACAAAGTATATGCAAGCGTCGTCACTGCCACGATTGGGCAAGCGATAGAATTCCGCAGGTTGAATTGGTAAGGCAAAAGGATTAATTTTATGGGGATCGCAATGACTAGAAGGGATGTCAAACAGAGCAGTTTGAACGGCGGGGATCATTGTGGTGATGGAATTCTGGTAATTGGCGATCGCCTGTTTCCATCCCTGCAAAGACTGACTTCCCATTTCATAACTCGTGCTACTATCATAAACTCGCGAAGTAACCTGAATTCCTTCACTAAAGAGCGATCCCTGTTTATACTCAGAGGGTTTATTCTCATCTTTGCTGTTATATTGAGTGGGGCGATTGCTCATAGGAGTATCAGGCTAAATATGTTAATTTGTTTTGTAACTTAGCTAGTGTAGATCTATGGCGATCACAACAAATCAGTTATCTGCCCTTGAAGAAAATTCATCCGATCCTAATCAGTTTCATAGTTATGACCATGACTTTTACGCTTGGACACAGAAGCAGTCGCAACTTCTTAGAACAGGGAAACTGCAATTAATTGATATTCAAAATTTAGCTGAAGAACTAGAAGATATGGGGCGTGCTGAAAAGCGTGAGTTAGAAAGCCGTTTAGAAATTTTGTTAATGCATCTTTTGAAGTGGCAGTTTCAGCCTAGTAAGCGATCGCGTAGTTGGCAATTAACAATTAAAGAACAAAGATTACGGTTACAAAAGCATCTCAAGCAAAATCCTAGCCTAAAAGCGGCAATATCTGACGTTTTAGATGATGCTTACCAGTTAGCAGTTGTTAGCGCCGAAAAAGAAACAGGATTAGATATATTTCCAGAGATATGTCCTTATAAAGCTGATCAGGTTTTGCTAGCTAGCTTTTTACCCAATTAGCTCCCACTCAAAATCATGTCATCATTAATAAAACTGTGCCTTCTCAACTACCACTACCAATTTTATCTGGACAACCACTGACAGCCCTTGCACCAATGCAAGATGTAACCGATCTCGCTTTCATGCAAATGTTAAGCGACTACGGCTGTCCAGATTATTATGTGACAGAATATTTTCGAGTCTATGCTAATTCCAATATCGATAAAAAGATTCTTAGGTCAATCACTCTTAATGTAACGGGAAGACCTGTGTTTGCCCAGTTAATTGGCGAAAGTATTCCTGATATATTGCGAATTGCTAAGCAGCTTACGAAATATCCGGTCGCAGGAATCGATTTAAATTTGGGTTGTCCTGCGCCACGTGTCTATCGGAAAAATGTTGGCGGCGGTCTATTGCGCGAGCCTGAAACCATTGAGAGAATTTTTGAGGCTATGCGATCGCAAATTTCGGGACTTTTTACTGTAAAGATGCGTGTGGGGTTTGACTCAACCGATAATTTTGAAAAACTACTAAATTTAATTAATCAATACCAAATTGATCTACTGAGCTTGCATGGTCGTACCGTCAAGGAGTTATATCGTGGCGAAGTTCATTATGATTTGATCCATCAAGCAGTACAAACTGTAAATTGTCCTGTACTAGCCAATGGCAATATTACTTCCTACCTTAAAGCCGAACAGGTTCTGAAGGAGACAGGTGCGGCAGGTGTCATGATTGGGCGATCAGCGATTCGCAATCCTTGGATTTTTCAACAAATACGCGATCGCTTTGCAGGAAAGACCGTCCAAGTAGTTACCCTTGCCGATGTGTATCAATATATTCAGCATCTGTTTACGATTACTTGCCAAGACACACTTAGAGAAAAATCCCATGTGAATAGTTTGAAGAAGTTCTTGAATTTTATTGGTACTGGTATCGATCCCGAAGGAAAGTTTTTGGCAGGAATGCGCTTGGTGCAGTCAAAGCAAGAACTTTTTGATTTATGCGATCGCCATTTATTAACAAATCCTGAACAGCCCTTTGCGATCGAGCCATACGAAAATCTTGTGGCGCGTCCTAGTTGCGAGTCCTGTTCGTAGATTTTTGCCATTTGCGGCGAGCGAAGCACGCCCCAAATGGCAAAAAAAGGTAAGAACCGCTTAGCGGTTCTTACCTTTTTTTGCTTTCGTCGAACTGACGTTAATTCATAGAAGTTTAGCCATACTTCTGTGAATTGGTATAACTATTTAAAAATTATTACCACTATATTATGTAGTTTTGTATACTAATAGATTAATGGGATATAAAAAACGGTAGTTATCAGCGTGAGTCAGCATCCTCTTGAGCAGCTAAATCGCTACGATGCCAAAGCCAATGCCGCGTATTACGGTCGTCGTCCTTGGTTTGCGATTAGTCGGATTTTTAAAATAATTTATTTTGCAATCAGTTTTGGGCTAGCTTTTGGCTGGGATGTCTTGACTGGTAACACAGGGAGCCAGCCTAAACTCGCCGAGCAGTTACGACGCACTATTACAGCCCTTGGTCCTACCTATATTAAAGTTGGACAAGCCTTATCAACACGACCTGACTTGGTGCGGGTTGATTTCTTGGAGGAGCTAACCAGACTTCAAGACCAGTTACCACCATTTTCTAACGCTGAGGCTTTTGCGATCATTGAGGCAGAGCTAGGTAAACCCGTTAATACGATTTACCGCACTATTTCTGAAGCCCCGGTCGCCGCCGCAAGTTTAGGTCAGGTGTACAAGGCAACCTTATATTCAGGTGAAGAAGTAGCTGTTAAAGTGCAACGTCCATCACTAATTCCCACCCTGACCCTTGACCTGTACCTGATGCGTTGGATTGCTGGTTGGCTGGGACCAATACTACCTCTTAACTTAGGCAATAGTCTAGAAGCGATCGTTGATGAGTTCGGTTTGAAATTATTTGAAGAAATTGACTATGCCAATGAAGCTACTAATGCTGAGCGCTTTGCTGGTTACTTCAAAAATGATCCTGATGTTAAAGTTCCATCGATCTATCGACAGTTCAGCACCCATAAAGTCCTGACCTTAGAATGGATTAATGGCATCAAGCTCAATGAGATAGAACAAATTAAATCGGCTGGACTTGATAGCGATAATCTAGTTAGAATCGGTGTCATGTCTGGTTTACGTCAACTTCTCGAATTCGGCTTTTTCCATGCAGATCCTCACCCAGGTAATCTTTTTGCCACCTACGATGGCAAGATGGCTTACATCGACTTTGGGATGATGGATCAGTTGGATCTACAAACTAAAGAGCAGTTAGTTGATTCGGTCGTTCACTTGCTGAATAAGGACTACGATGAGCTTGGACAGGACTATGTGAGACTTGGTTTCTTGCAGCCAGACATCGAGATGAAGCCAATTGTGAATGCGCTGGAATCAGTGCTAGGCGATATCATGTCTGAGAAGGTGAAGGACTTCAACTTTAAAGTTGTCACCGATCGCTTCTCTAAGGTGATGTATGACTATCCCTTCTGTTTACCTGCTAAATTTGCGCTGATTATTCGCTCTGTGATCACTCAAGAAGGTGTGGCTCTGAGCCTCAATCCAGAATTTCGGATTGTACAGGTTGCCTATCCTTATGTGGCAAGAAGACTGCTTACCGATGAGTCTGACAGTCTGCGTCAACGTCTACTGGAAGTTCTCTTTAAGGACGATAAATTCCAATGGTCAAGGTTAGAGAATTTATTGGCGATCGCTAAATCTGATGGTCAGTTTGACATTATCCCAACTGCTAGCATGGGCTTTAAGTTCTTAGCGTCTAAAGATGGCGAATATATCCGCCGCCGCATATTGTTAGCTCTCACCGAGGACAATCGTTTGCACACTGAGGAGTTAATGCGAATCTGGCAAATGATCGGTGCTGACTTAGAACCTGCGAAGTTATGGAATATGGCAGTTAAAACTTTGACTGGAGCAATGCCCAAGGCGATCGCGGCAGCTCTACCATTCGCGGCTTTTCAAAATGTAAACTAATCACATTACAGTCTGTTGAGGCTTTAAGTAGCCCCAAAAAATTTTTAAAAGCGGCGCTTCGCGCCGCTTTTAAAAATTTTTTGGGGCTACTTAAAGCCTCAACAGACTGTAATGTGA
>JBJTVM010000276.1:0-1740 GCA_046081205.1 Pseudanabaena sp.
CAAAGTCTAATCTTTCACTGGGAAGGGATTATAGTGTACCATTAATGAATGGTAACGCGTATTTGTGTGCTTGTGATTAATGCGTTACGTTGCGCTAAACCATGCTAATAAATGGGTTTGCTGTAGCTTAATGCGATCGCATTCTTACTTGTAGATATGGCAGGAATTAGTTCTTCTTGCAAGGTTCCCAACTAGAACAGGCAGGACATTTCCCATACATCACTTCTGTGAATTAAAAACCAAACCCTGTAAGGGTTTTGAAAGCACAAAATAGCGTAGCCATTTTGTGCTTTGGGATAAGAGTCTTAAGCCCATTGTGATTCACTCAATTATTTCTGTAATATGACAAACTTTGAATCTCTCCATGCTTGCAACCCTAGCTTTAATATCTGTATCCAAAAAGAATCTCATTACTACATAGATTTAGCATCAGCAAGGGGAGAAGATGTGGTGAAGCGAATGCGGAGAGCGATCGCTTTATCGCCTAACAAACCAACCTATCAATTATTTTCAGGAAGTTTAGGAAGTGGTAAATCAACAGAACTGCTACGTTTAAAATTTGAGCTTGAGCAGCAAGGCTTCGCCGTAATTTATTGTATGGCTGACCAATATCTCCAAATTACTGATGTGGGCTTAACTGAGCCTTGGTTTGTGATTTTGAAGCTGATTTTGCAGCAGCTAGAAAGCAAAGGTGATTCATTATCCCTAGCTTATTTACCCAATGCGATCGCCGAAATTGAAAAATGGATAAAAATGACTCCATCGGTAGGCTCTAATTATGTGCAACGCTTACAAAAAATTTTGCAAGCACTGCAAGATAGTGAGCAAAACCGCCGACAGTTACATCGTCATTTGGAAACACGTCTTCCCAATTTGCTGATTGTGGCGATCGAAGAAGTAACAGGAATTGCTGTTGATCGGCTGAAACAAACTGGGAAAAAAGGGCTAGTATTTTTGGTTGATAACCTTGATCGGCTATCTGTAGAGCAGATCGAAAACATTTTTGGCAAAGGGGGGAAATATTTGCGTCAATTTCAATGTCACATGATTTACTGTGTGCCATTGTTAGCGATCATTAATCCTGATGAGCAGTTTCAGCTAAGATTTCAACAGTATTTAAAAGGTAATGTCCCCATTATTTTGTCAAATCTACAGCTATATGATCGAGACGGTGTGGTTAACCTTGAAACTCTAAATCTACTTCGCCAAGTTGTTTTAGCGAGAATGATGCCAAATATTTCCCCTGATCAACGATTAGAGCAAATTACTAACAGCTTTGATCATTTGAAAACTCTTGATCAGCTATGTCTAGCAAGTTATGGTCATCTGCCATATTTACTATCACTTTTACAAGGTTGTTTGCAATCACAAGATCCGCCGATTAATTTAGAAACTGTCAACCACATTTTGGAGAGCGATCGCACCACTCGCTTATCAACTATCAGAGAGAGCGATCGCCTAGCTTTGGAGAAATGCCTGACTAACGATCATGTTATTTCTTTGGAATCACTAAATTTGTGTCGCCGCCGCTTACTTTTTGAACATCACGATGATCAAGGCTCTTGGTTTAGCAGTCCTTTTGCTACTCAAAAATAAAGGGAATTAGCTTTGCTAATTCCCTTGATAATTCTTTGCTAATGCAACGAAAATATTGCTACAGAGCTTTGCTCTAACTTAAAACCTAGAAGAAATTTTGAAAGTAGCGCTTCGCGCTACTTTCAAAATATTTCTGTACTACTC
>JBJTVM010000277.1:0-4168 GCA_046081205.1 Pseudanabaena sp.
TTATGGAAGGCTCTCTCTCCTTAATTATTATCATTGCCATCACCGCAGGTATTTTGGCTCGCGTCATAGCGAACTTTTTTCGTGTGCCGAGTATTGTATTTCTGCTGATTTTTGGTGTGGCACTGGGGGGTAATGGCTTAAATTTGGTGCAGCCACGCTTGTTGGGAGATGGCTTAGAGGCGATCGTTTCGATTTCTGTAGCGCTGATTTTGTTTGATGGGGGACTTAATCTCCAACTAAAGGAACTGGGTAAGGTTTCGGCTAGTTTACGCAATTTAATTACAATTGGAACCTTGATCACCCTAATTGGTGGCGGGATAGCTGCCTATTGGTTGAGTGAGTTTCCTTGGACGATCGCCTTTTTGTATGCGGCCTTAGTCGTGGTCACTGGCCCTACGGTCGTTAATCCAATCGTGGAAGAAGTGGGACTTGATCGCCGCCTTGCCACGATTTTAGAAGGTGAAGGAGTGCTAATTGATGCGATCGGGGCAGTGCTAGCCGTGGTTGTGCTTGATGTTGCCTTAAATCCGACTTCTAGTGCTTTTGCGGTGGTTAGTGATTTGGGACTGCGGCTAGGGGTTGGCGGTGTGTTAGGGGCGATCGCGGGGTGGTTATTAGGCAAATTCTTGCAACGGGCAGCCTTTCTTGCCGAAGATACTAAAAGTGCAGTGGTTGTGGCGGCGGTATTAGGACTATTCGGCATTGCTCAAGAAATCCAAAGTGAATCGGGGTTAACAGCCGTTGTCTTGATGGGGCTGGTCTTACGGGCTTCCGAAATTCCCAATAGTCGTGACTTGCTGAAATTTAAGAGTCAACTCGTGGCTCTCATGGTTTCTGTTCTGTTTATTTTACTATCGGCAAATCTTTCTATTCCCAGTATCTTTGCCCTTGGTTGGGGTGGCGTGCAGACGGTTCTCTTTTTGATGTTTGTAGTCCGTCCGATTAATGTGATTGTCAGCACATGGAATAGCAGTTTCACTTGGCGACAAAAGGCTTTCTTGTCATGGTGTGCGCCGAGAGGAATTGTGGCGGCTTCGGTCGCTTCGCTTTTTTCGATTTTATTAACCGAACGTGGAGTCAATGGCGGGGAATCGATTAAGGCGCTAGTTTTCCTGACGATTGCAATGACAGTATTTTTGCAGGGTCTGTCAGCCAAATTGGTAGCAAAACTTCTAGGACTCAATCAGCCTGATATTTCTGGATTGGTAGTTGTCGGCAGTAATCCCATTGGCATTTTGGTGGCACGCCTATTTCAAGCGAATGGACAACGTGTAGCAATCATTGACACTAGTGCAGAACTTTGTAAACAAGCTGCTGAGTATAATATTCCCGCACTTGTAAGCAATGGTTTAGATGCTAAGTCTCTAGCTGAGGCAGGGCTTGACTCGGTGGGAACTTTTGTGGCGCTGACGATTAATACTGATGTGAATATCGTGATTGCTCAACTTGCTGTCAAAGAATTTAAACCACCCAGAGTATTTGCTGTTTATGTGAAAGAGGCAGAGAGCGATCGCAATGGTGAATCGGAAGTTCAGCAAGCTTTTAGTGCCCGTGTCCCGATTAAGACTTGGAATCAATATGTTCTACAACGGGAAGTAAGAGTGGGTGAATTTTTGCTCACCGAAGAAGAACTACAAGAGCAGTTAAATCGCTTTAATACGATGTTTAATGCAGGAATATTGTTGCCATTGCTGTTTGAGCGCAAAGGTCAATTACAAATTGTATCCGCCGATATGACATGGGAAAAAGGCGATCGCATTTTATATTTGTTATATACCCCTAAAGCTTTACCCCCTGCTCAATCTGAAGTTCTACCACCAAACACGTTAGACATTACGCCAATGGTTCTTTCGGATCTTGATATTGCCCAAAAGACTAGTGATTCCAATGGAGTTGGTTCACGCGGTAACAAAGGTAAAGATGATGATATTGCCTCTAGTCCCGATTACTTCTTGAAGATGGCAAAGGATATTTTAAATAGGCGATCGCTTTAAATAAATGTGAGTTATACCAATTCCCAGAAGTGTGGCTACACTTCTGGGAATTAAAAACCAAACCCTGTAAGGGTTTTGAAAGCACAAAATGGCATAGCCATTTTGTGCTTTGGTATTAATCGCTATTTGCGGCGTGAGAAGCACGCTGCTAATAGTGATATCAAACTGACGCTAAGCTTTAAAAACTATCCAAAAATCAAGGGGTTGACACCATCGAGACAATTCTATTAACTTGATTACGGGAATTTAAAAATAGGTAAGTTTCTTGTAAATAAATTGTTTCATTGCCATTATCGTAAGGATTGCTGTAAAAAACGATTTTATTCTTTAAATTTTCAGTTTTAACATAGGGCTTGCCATTATTAAAAGATTGTCTGGCGATCGCCATGGCTCTTAATGCGCTTATCCCAGAATTAAACTTAATATCTGTAAAGAAACTTTCCGTACCTAACGCTTTTAAAGAGATTGTTCCATCCTTAAATCTATAGGTTTTAGCAACAGTAGCAACAGAACAAAATTCTATGCCTGTTAAGTTCTGACAAATATTGCTCCATTTTGGCAATTGATTGATCAATTGTTGGGTTATTGGAGAGTTGCGAAATCGATTGTCAATGGGAATTTGACGACAATCTCCTTCACATTCCAGAAATTTCAGAACATCAAAGTTGCTTTGCTGGGCGCTAGCTGGATGTAAGAATAAAATTCCTGGTAATTTATCTGACTTTGAGTCAACAGGTATTAAAGACACCAGAGAAATAGCCAAAAAAACACCAAGGTGAGCGATTAGTTTAATTTTTAGCATCTACTTTTTAATCTATTGAGTGTAGTTGTGATTGAACCTTATTACATAGGACTTGTTCCCAATAGATCGCGTCTCTTGGCGAATAAATCGAATTTGATGCTGAGATAATTAGGCGATACTACTGCGCTTGCGAGACTCCTTGTAAGAGGTAGTCACATTCCGTAACCCCGATTTCACCATTTGCTGCTCTAGAATTGCAAAAAAACGGCGGCGATCGCTACCAGTAACTACTGCTTGGTTATGGGCTTCAGCTAGGGCAACAGGGTAGCCATAGCCTTTCTGTACCTGTGCGAGAATAATTTGCAAAGCCTGCGATCGCAGTTCTATATCCAAAGCAGTCCAAGCTGGCATCTCAATTCTGGCGATTTCTGTGCCGACATGGAGATAACAAAAATAAATTTGATGTTCGCCATATTCTTCCATAATCCTTGCGTGGCTTTGCCAAAGAGGACTGCATTCACCGACTTTGAGCAAGCGACTCCATAAAGTGCCATCACGTAATGGTTGAATTTGACTGCAAGGTGCTGCATCAAGAGGCTTCGCAAAGCAGTGAGTATTACAATCAGGCTTCTCAAAAGGACAGAGTTGTAAACGTAAAAAGTTAGTGGCTTCCGCAGCACGAGGAGCACTGATATAGCCTGCGAGGGGAATCCGTTGAGCTTTCAAATCGTCCCATGCGGCGAGAATATCTGGCAAAAGTTGCGATCGCGCATCGGCTGGAATCTCATCAAATTCCCAATGGACTAAGGCTCCATCGCTAAAAGCTAATATTGGCGACTGAGGATAGCTGGAAATTGTGGCGATCGCCAAATTGGCTAGTGCCACATTTTCAGAGACAGTACGTTTGAGCGTCATCCATTGCTCTGTCTGAATTCCCCATTGACGCGCTTTATAGAGATCTTCTGTTTTATAAAAGACTTCAGGAACATTATCGAGTAAGGGATAAATCCCCGAATTGTAGTGAATGGCAACTCGACCGATATTAATCAAATAGCAATAGGCAATTTCATGGCGGCTAGGGGCAATCTGAGATCCATCTGTGGCGAGAACTATATGGGGGGTGTTTATGGATTTTATTAGTTGAATTTGTTCCAGAGGTTCAACGGGTTCTGCACAATTAAACATGAAGCGATCGCGCAGGATCTGACTATGTTTACTAAGAATAGTTTGGTTTGCTGTAGCTTGGTGAAATACAGTTTCAGCGCGATCGAGTTTAACTGTCAATTGTTGGGCTTCCCTTTGCAATTGTTCAGACATTCCTTGCATCTGCCCCATCAACTTTTGTAAATCCAGCATAATTGCTTCTCTAATGAGACTTTAAGAAGTACAGAAAAAATTTTGAAAGCGGCGCGAAGCGCCGCTTTCAAAATTT
>JBJTVM010000278.1:0-5762 GCA_046081205.1 Pseudanabaena sp.
GGTTTTAAGTCAGCGCAAAGCGCTGTATTAGGAATTAAGCATGGCAAGTACAGAGGTTGTAGTAATTGGTGGTGGAGCAGCAGGTTTCTTTGGGGCAATTCATGCAGCGCAAGTACCACAAACGCGAGTAACTCTATTAGAGGCAGGACGGCAACCACTTGCCAAGGTGCGAATTTCAGGGGGTGGAAGGTGTAATGTCACCCATCACTGTTTTGAACCTTCACAATTAGTCCAGAACTATCCTAGAGGTGGCAAAGCTTTGCGAGGTGCATTTTCTCGCTTTCAGCCATTGGATGTAGTGCGCTGGTTTAATGCCGAAGGAGTGAAACTAAAAACAGAAGCTGATGGTCGGATGTTTCCTGTTACTGATGATTCAGAAACAATTGTGGAAGCCTTGATGTTTGCGGCTAAAAAAGCAGGTGTTTTCCTTCGCAATAATGTTTTAGTACAGAAGATAGAGCATCTAGGCGACAGCAAATTTGATGTAATTCTTAAAAATGGTGAAAATCTAGTTTGTGATCGCCTGTTACTCGCTACAGGTAGTAGCCCTTCAGGATATGCGATCGCGCGATCATTAGGTCATGAACTAGAGCCTCCTGTTCCTTCCCTTTTTACCTTTAATATCAAAGATTCTAAACTACATGAACTTGCAGGTGTGAGCGTAAATCCTGCCACAGTTAAACTTTTGACTGCAAACCCTAATACTGAGAAGAAAAAATCTGCTCGCAATCAATTAGAACAGTCGGGAGCCTTATTAATTACGCATTGGGGTTTGAGTGGTCCCGCCGTTTTGAAGTTGTCGGCATGGGCGGCGCGGGAATTACATGATTGTCACTATCAAGCCAAATTAGCTGTTAATTGGATTCCGACGATCAAAGTCGAAGTTGTGAAACAAATTCTCTTAACTGCGAAAACTGGGCAACCGAAGAAGTTTATCTCCAATTATTGCCCTGTCGAGATTTCGATACGTTTATGGGAATATTTGCTAGATAAAGCAGAAGTAGAACTCGAAAAGCGCTGGGCAGATATTTCTAATAAAGCAGTTCAGCAAATTGTGAATGTATTAACCGCCAGTGAATATGTGATCGCGGGTAAAGGTATATTTAAAGAAGAGTTTGTCACTTGCGGCGGCATTCGTTTACAAGACGTAAATTTTCAGACGATGGAAAGTAAGATTTGCCAAGGTTTATATTTTGCGGGAGAGATATTAGATGTTGATGGTGTAACAGGTGGATTTAATTTCCAAAATGCTTGGACTACAGCTTGGATTGCGGCACAGGGCATGGGTAGTCACTCTATCTAATTTCTAACAATATGAGATAAAATTAAATATATAGGAGTAAACTTATGTCAGCCCGTGATCTATTCCATGAAATTGTAAAAAATGCTTTACAGAAAGAAAACTGGCAAATAACTCACGATCCTTATGCATTGCAAGCAGATAGCTTTGATCTCGCCATTGATTTAGGAGCAGAAAAAATCATTGCTGCTGAACAAGGAGAGACTAAAATTGCGATAGAAATCAAAAGCTTTTTAAGTCCATCAAAAATATCTGAATTTTATGGGGCACTAGGACAATTTATCACCTATCGCCTAGCACTCCAAAAAATTGAACCAGACCGTATTTTATACCTAGCTGTTCCAGATAACCTATATGACAAATTTTTTGACACTACATTAGTACAGGAACTTATGCAACAAAATACTGTTTATCTAATTACCTACGACATTAATCAGGAGGCTATTTCCAAATGGATACCATTACCCAATACCGTCAATACATTCAAAACCTATTAATAGAACGAGCTAGTCTTGCGTGGGATCAACGTATTCAAACTCAAACTATTTTTGATACTGAACGAGACCATTACCAACTTATTTATGTTGGCTGGCGAGCATCTAAACGAGTTTATGGTGTTGTTCTCCACCTTGATATTATTGATGGCAAAATTTGGATTCAGCAAGATGGAACAGAAATCGGCATCGCAAATCAATTGGTGGAATTAGGTGTTCCTAAAGAAAATATTGTTCTTGCTTTTAATCCACCTAACCTACGCAAATATACTGATTTTGCAGTTGGCTAGATCTCATATAGCAATCGTAAATGGATTGTGAAAGTGCACCCCGAAAGGGTGTGCTTTCACAATCCTCTAAAAAAATGATTTAGGAACGTGATAGAACATAGGAGTTTATAAGGTGACTACTTTAGTAGAAAATTTATCTCAAGTTATTAATAAATTAAAATCACGATCGCATTTGCCAATACTCAGTAATTGGCAAAGACAAAATAAACAAGGTGTTTGGGATGATTTGATAACGGTAAATTCTAAGCAAAATAAACCGATGTTATCTTTCTTGCAAAGGGAAGAAAATATTCATTTAAGACAAGTTTGGCAAGTGCCAGAAATCTATGCAGGACTATCAACATTAGGCGCGACTATCCGCTTAAATTTAATTTGGTGGGCAGATATTTGTGAGATATGGGTTAATCATCAAAAAGTCCAAGAAGGTGATTTGTTTGATCAGAAATGTCGAATTTTGTTAACTGATCATGCAGAGCCTAATAATGAATTTACTTTTGAGATCAAGCTCAATAGTCCTAAGCATGATATTGGTGCTTTACAGCTTGCAGAACTAGTTTTTGAATATCCGCATCAAGCCTGTGACCCGCATCAGTTTGCTACTGAACTAGAGGTTCTCCAAACCTATATTCCAGTTTTTACTAACCATCACATTGATTTACAACCTTTAGAAACTGTTACTAAGAATTTAATTTCTTTATTATCGCGATCTGGGGAGATAGCAAGCGATCGCTTTTTCGAGCAACTAGCCGCAATTCGTGAACCACTTTTGCAATATAGTGAATTTCTCAAACAACGTCAAATCTATATTCTGGGTAATTCGCATATCGATGTGGCTTGGCTGTGGGCGATCGCGGAAACCAAAAATGCCATGCAGCGTACATTTACATCTGCGCTAAATCTACAAGAGCATTACCCTGAGCTAATTTTTAATCAAAGTACGGCGGTTTCCTATCAGTGGATGGAGCAGGAATATCCTGAATTATTTACTCGTATTCAAACAGCAGTAATGAATGGTAAATGGGAACTCATCGGTGGCATGTGGGTAGAGCCAGATGGGAATTTGCCGAGTGGTGAATCTTTGATTAGGCAGATTCTCTATGGGCAGGAATATTTTCGAGAAAAGTTTAATCGAGAGGTCAAAATTGCATGGTTACCCGACACCTTTGGGTTTCATTGGCAAATGCCACAGATCCTTTTAAAAAGTGGTTTTGAAGCATTTGTTACCCAAAAGTTATTATGGAATGATGCCAACAAATTTCCTCATCAAATCCTTTGGTGGGAAGGTGTGGATGGAAGTCAGATTTTTACTTATTTTAGTAATGAGATTGGTCAGGGATTAGAACCTGTAGCGATCGCTAAATATCTGGCGAACCAAGAAGAAAAACATAATATCCCCGAAACAGCATGGCTTTATGGCGTTGGTGATCATGGTGGTGGGCCAACTGCGGATATGCTGAATATGGGGCGTAAGTACGCCGAATCGCCAATCTTCTTTGAGATGAAACCTAGCACATTAGAAGATTTTCTGTTGGGGTTGAAAGCAAAATTACCCGCAGACTTACCTGTTTGGCAAGATGAACTGTATCTAGAATTTCATCGAGGTACTTTCACGACTAAAGCCGATCAGAAGAAGCATAATCGGCAATTGGAAGTTCTTTTAGGTAATGCCGAAAAATATAGTGCGATCGCTTCTTTAATTAATAAAACTCCCTATCCTAAAGATCAGTTAGAACAAGCTTGGCAAAGACTATTACTTAATCAGTTTCATGATATTTTACCAGGAACATCGATCCCAGAAGTATTTATCGATGCTGATCACACTTGGCATCAAGTCAGAGAAATCTGCGATCGCCTTCTCCCTCACAAAGCTTCAGAAAGCGAAAATCTGCAAGTATGGAATTTTCTCAATTGGCAGCGATCGCAAGTCATTAGGAAGCCCGATAATTCCTTGTGCTGGTTAGAAAATGTTCCTAGTTTTGGATTTACTGAGCTTGCATCTGGTATCACTGAGACTGATGCATTTTTAAAGATTTATTCTGATGGTGATAAAGACTATCTAGCAAATCAATATCTTCAAGTCGAGATTGATCTCAAAACTGGGGCGATCGCCCAAATTCTTGATAAGCGATCGCAAAGGTCAATACTCAGATCAGCCAGTGAATTACAGTTTTTTGAAGATAAAGGACAATATTGGGATGCTTGGAATATTGATCCAGATTACGAAAATAATAAATTAGAATCTGCAACTCTTGAATCAATTGAAATCGTTGAAAATTGTAGTTTATTAATATCCTTACGCATTGTCCTGAAATTCCATAATTCAACCTTCATTCAAGAGATTCAACTAAGTGCTTTTGAAGAATTTATCACCGTACATAATTGGGTCGATTGGCAAGAGGAATATACCTTAGTCAAAGTTGCTTTCCCTGTGAATTGGCGATCAAACTACGCAACTTATGAAATTCCTATGGGAACGATTCAGCGTAGTACGCTAGGTGAAACACCTGAAGCAAAAGCTAAATGGGAAGTTCCTGCTCAATATTGGGCAGATATTGCATTTTCTCCAAACCAAAATGATATCCTCCCGCCAAAGGTGGGAGAATACCATTTTGGTGGTTTGAGTATTCTAAATAATAGTAAATATGGTTATGACGCTAAGCCTGATTGCTTAAGACTAACGTTGCTGCGTAGTCCTAACTGGCCGACTCCGAATAGCGATCGCGGTAGGCATGAGTTTACTTATCGCTTAGTTCCCCATCAAGGTGATTGGCGTGAAGCAAATATTGTGCAACTTGCTCAGGAGTTGAATAATCCACTTGTTCTTCAAAGTTCACTAATTCAATCCAGCCAATCAAGCTTTTTGCAAGTTTCTGCCCCAAATATTATTCTCTCAGCATTGAAGCGATCGCAGGATCAGTCAGGTTGGGTTATGCGTTTTTATGAATCCTATGGTAGAACCACTGAAACAAATATTGAGATTTCAAATCTCTTTTTTCCAATAGATCAAACTTGGGAATGCGACCTAATGGAAAATAAAATCACTATGATTTTACCAAATGAGATTAATTTAAACCACTTTAAACTCACGTTTAAACCATACGAAATCAAAACTGTTTTCTGTGTTACTACCTATTGAGGTTTTGAGTAGTACAGAAATAGTTTTAAAAGTGGCGCGAAGCGCCACTTTTAAAACTATTTTTGGTTTTTAAGTAAGCCCAAAGCGCTGTAACAGACTGGTTATTTAAAAACGAATAGCAGTTTCATGATGCTATGCTTACATTCCTTGCTCACATTCCTTGCTCACATTCCTTGCTCACATTCCTTGCTCACATTCCTTGCATAGATACAAATCCTTCTATCTGCTTTACTCTTTCAAGCCATGTAACTACGTTTCGATAATCATCAAGAGAAACTTTGGCATCTCCAGCAAGAGCAATATAGGGAAAGCAAGCTATATCAGCAATGGTAGGGCGATCGCCTTCTAACCAGTGGCGATTTTCAAGGTGTTTATCCATGGTTTTGAGTAAATTATGCGCCCTTTGTTGCGCCAATGCCACATTTAACTCTCTCCCTAAAAGGAAATGTACTCTCGCAGCCGCCAGACTATTTTGAATATCTTGAGCCGATGTTGACAGCCACTGTACCACCTTACTCATCGCTACCGCTTCTCTTGGTAAC
>JBJTVM010000279.1:0-11035 GCA_046081205.1 Pseudanabaena sp.
TGAATCTTGCCTTGAACTTGTAAATTTGTGAGTGCCGCAACAAGGCGGCTATCTTCAGGATTAAGTCTTACTTTGACCTCGATAATGCGGCGATCAAGATTCTCGCCTGGTTGGTTGCCAGCAATGCGTTGGCGTTCTACCTGTAAGCCAATTTGTGAAACTATACCTCGCACCTCGCCTTGAAAAGCCTGTCCTGTAATCGTCGCCATTTGCCCAACCCGAACCCGATCTATCTCCGTTTGATAGACTTCCAACACCGCTACCATGCGGTCAGTCGATCCTAACTCGACAATCCCCTCATTACCCACTTTTTCGCCCAATCGCGTATGGATTTTGAGGATTTGTCCATCTCTAGGAGCGCGGATATAGGCTTGGGCGAGATTGGTTTCTGCCCGCTTGAGAGCAGCGATCGCACTGTCTACTTCTCTTGCTTTGGTGGCAATATCTACGGGACGAACTTCGGCAATACGATCGCGAGTGCTACTTGCTTCAAGGATTTGGGCTTGGAGAGTATTGGCAAAGCGATCACGGGTACTTAGGGCTTCTTGCAACTGGGCACGAGTTGTTTCTGCCGCAAGACGTTTTGCATCCAAAACCGAAGCGGAAACAGCGCCTTGGGCATAGAGTTGTTGGAACCGCGACAACTCTGCCTCCGCAGTACGGACTTCCGATTGCCAACGGGAAATTGTCGCTGATTGGGAAGCCTCGCTACCCCGCAAATCTGCTTGTAGTCGTAAGATCGATGCTTCTTGAGCTTGAATTTCCGACTGTTTCGCGCCAGCCTGAACTCTGGTAAGTTCCGCTTGAGCAATTTCTACTTGAGCCTTAGCTTGAGCCACTTCATCAGCAAAGCGATCGCTGGCATCTAGTACAGCAATAATTTGACCCGCTTTCACCCGATCACCAACTTGGACGCGCAACTCTTTTAAGCGATCGCCATCTAGAGCGACAGGAGCGGCTAAACGCATGACTTCTCCTTCTGGTTCCAATCGTCCTAGAGCCGCTATAGTTAGAGGCACGCTGGCAATCACTGGAGTATTATTTGTAGTATTGGGCTTACTAGAAGATATAACGCTGTAAATAGCAATTCCTGTAGCCAGAGTCGCAAGGGAAATTCCCACAAGCCAAAAATGGCGAGAGTTTAAGGAAGATTGAGATGCCATATTTTACAAATCCGTTTCAAAAAACTTAGCAAGCTTCAGTCATCGCTATATGTCATGCGAATTAGCTCCGCGACTACTTGCGATCGCTCCTGATCATCAATAGTACTAATGCTCAACAACTGATTGAGCGAAAGTCCATCCATCGCTAAGAGAATAATGCTGGCTTTTAATGGAATAATCCCACAGTTGTAAGCTTTCTGTTGCCAGCGTTTTGATGCTTCTTGGACTGGTTGGACCAACTTGCTATGTTTGGCAATAGCCGCCAATAGTCCAGATTGAATCGCGGCATTCTGGCGATCAAATAAATCTGAAGCACGAATGAAAGCACGTAGCCAAGCACCTTTAACCGAGGGATTCCCTTCACGAGCGATTTCTATCTCTAGAGATTTCTCAAACTGCTCAATCAGGTTTTCTACAATGCTTGTTAGCAAGGAATCCTTACTAGGAAAGTGATAGAGTAGTCCGCCTTTACTAACTCCAGCTTCTTTAGCGACAGCTTCAAGAGTCAGAGCATCAGCTCCAAGCCGCAAAACGACCGCACCTGCCGCATTGAGTAAGGATTCTCGCGTCAGCGATCGCTTTTTAGTTGCTACTGAAGCATTGTCTGTCATGGGTCATCTTTCCTAAAAATGATTTGTCTATATCGAAGTTGTATTCCAACCGAAATATATTTATAGCGTTTATAGCAATTTTCATGTTGCTTACGGCAAAATAAAAATTCAAAACCCTTACTAGGAGTGATTTTTTGTTTTCAAATGAGTACGCACTCATTTGAAAACAGCTATATCTGTCTAATGAAGTAAGGGTTGGTTTCCCCACCGAAGTTGGGAAAACCAACCCTTGCACTTCGCTTGCTTGAAAAGCGTTATAAAACTCATATTGCTTTTATAGAGTCAACAAAATAACTATACCGTCTGGACGGTATAGTGTCAATGCCAATAAAAATATACTTGACAGCCCCCAACGAGGAGACTGAGAATACCTTCAGCCCCGCAAGGCAAGAAATTATCTTAATTCGAGGCTAAAAGCTTTTTGCCATGATAGTGCCAGAACCAAAATTAGTTATTTATAGTGAATTAGCTACACAAAACAAAGCGATCGCTGCATCAGATCTACGCCAAGTTAAAATTGAAGAGTTTCTATCGGCGCGATCATTGCAATCGAAGAGTCGGAAAGCCTATCAATCTGACTTACAGATATTTATGGATTGGAATGACTCAGCTTGGGGGGAAGTAACTCGGCGCAAGGTGACCCAATTTAAGATTTATTTGATTAAGGAAGGGGGATTGGCACTTAGCTCAGTAAATCGAGTACTACAGACACTAAAAACTTTTTACCGTTGGTTACTGCGGTCTGATTATGTGACGGCTGATCCAACTATTACTGTGCAACTAGAAAGATTACCTGAAGCAACTTCTCAAGATTTAGATGAAGATGAGGTATTAAAGATTTATGAGGCGATCGCTTTGAGTAAATATCCAGAACGCGATCGGGCAATATTTACGGTGTTGTTACATGGACTGCGTGCCGAGGAGCTATGTAACTTGAATGTGGGGAATTATTTAAATGGAGAGTTAGTTATTCCTGTTGCAAAATGGGATAGTAAGGGAGAAGTCCCATTGACTAAGTTGGGACTATCTCATTTAGATAGTTATCTTGATTGGTGTAAAGCTAAGGGAGTAGAACTATTACTAGAGTCTCCATTATTCGTTTCATATTCTAATCGTAGTCAGGGAAAACGATTAACATATTGGGGAGTGAGGCATTTGATGGATGATTTAAGTGAAAAAACGGGAATAGATTTACATGCCCATCGAGGACGGCATACCTTTGCGACAAATTTAATTGTTAAGTATGAGCTAGAAGCTTCATTAGCGATGGAGTTAACGAGGCATCGGGATATTAGAAGCTTTAAGCGCTATACCAATCGTAAAAACAAGTTAGCAGCAAAGCGCGCTTTCTTGAAAGCATCAGAAAGACTAGACTAGGAGAACTCTAGGAAAAAATGATCCATCTAATACCAATTCACAGAAGTGAATTAAAAACAAACCCAGATAGAGAGAGGCGGCGCTTCGCGCCGTCTCTCTCTATCTGGGTTTAAGAAAAGCGACAGCTATAATCACGACAATCTTTCACAAATCATTGGCAGTACTAATCCAAATCTCCCCTGAGTCGTAAAATAGACCTCTTTGTTGCAATTTAAAATTACCTAATAATAAGCCTAGCCAAATCTCTACTACAGATAATTGCAAATTTTGCTGTAATACTAGCAAACGGATAGGAGCATAGTTATTGTCAATGTATTGCGCGATCACCTCAATCCAACTCGACACATTTTCAGTGTGAGCAGTACTAATCGCCTGTGCATACTCCTCCCCAAAACTAAGTAAACTTTCTTGCTCTAAAACCTGAATTAAAACCTCCTTATCAATTTCACCAACTATCGAATTACCAATCTTTACTTGTTCAGAAATCTTCCTAGGTAAACTTGGCAAAGGCTCAAGAAATTGCTCAAAATCCACCACCATCGACTGGCGCACATAACGATCAAAAGCATCATCCGCCATAATCGGCTCACCATTCACCGCACGAGAATGTAAGCCCTCAAATGAAAAGCCAGAGCGATCGCAAAATAAATCCGTAATCTGACAAACAGCCTCCCCTGCTACCCGCATCTGCGATCGCGTATCTAGATCAAGCAAAGCCAAATCCAAAAGGTTATACATCATTGATAAATTCGCATCTTCAGGAGTCTGTCTCGCAGTCAAAATGACATTCCACAAATCCAACTCAAGCTGTTTAACCTGCATAGCTTTTCCAGAAATTGAGTCATAATCGCTTTGCAGTCGCGCCTCAATTATATCAATTCATAAAAGTGTGACTAAACTTCTGTGAATTAAAAACTAACCCCTGTAAGGGTTTTGAAAGCACAAAATGGCGTAGCCATTTTATGATTTGGGATTAGTTGGGGTGGCAAGGACAAGGTCGCAAAGGACAAAGCCAAGGATCGAGGCGTTCTTGGCTAGCAAATTTCTTAATCCCATAATTTGACTCTAGCAAAAGCAATACCTTCTGCACATAAGTATGCACTTGAGACGCAACCATTCCCGCACAATGAATGGGTGGAATTGACGCAAACTTCTCCTGCCCTTTCCAAACCTGAACTGCGATCGCATGAATTGGTGTATCAGTTCCCGATTGCCGATAAACCACTAATACAGCCCAAAATATTGACGCAAACTCATCAATATTCACTCTTAAATTTTCATTGATATCACCACGTTTACGAGAACGAATCAGATTGCGGCGATCGCGATGACGGGCATAGGAGCGGCGACTATAGCAAACTTGAGGATTCCAACAGCGATCGCCCAACTCGCCATGCAGTTCTTGCGCCTGCGATGCCGAAAGCATGGCACATTTTTTACACTTATCAGGAATGCCTTTGGACATGTATCAAACCTATGCTGGCGATCATTCTAGTAAGATCTATCTTATTTCTACCAGTGTTCAGCTAGGTTTAGCAAGTTCCATTAGGATTGTTCGCTATTTCAATAAATTCAAAAAATATTACCCACCAGTTAAACGGCAGATGTACTGGCTTCCAATTTCAGTAGCAAAGTCAAGAATTATATATCCCGATGATAGTAACTAATTCCATAGTATTCCCTAATATTCTTACACTCTTGCAAGCTTTCCTGAGCATTGCTTCACAACTCGATGGGCTTCCTCGGTACAACAGCCACAGTCTTTACCCAATAGCGTTAATTCCGATACCATGGCGACCGAGGAAGCACCTTTGCTTACAGCTTTTTGAATATCTTTCTCAGTTACTGCATTACATATACAAATATACATTTTTTTCTTATCTCCTTTAAAAACATGTGATAAAAACAGTCACAGCTTATTGAAAATTATTTTCATTATTGTCATTCATGTTAGATCAATTAGTCAAGTCAAAAATTTTAAATTTGGCATAATTCTGCCTTTAAGCACAAATGTCTATAGCTTTTATCAGTCTTGTGAAGTATGGGTTAGTTTCCCCAATGAAGGCTGAGAAACTAAACGTTGCACTACGCTTGCTTGAAAAGCGCTGTATCACTTAAGAAACCGCTTAAGAATTGTCTAGATTCTCCCATCCCCACTTATACCAATTCACAAAAGTGTGGCTACGATTCTGTGAATTAAAAACTAAAACCTGTAAGGGCTTTAAAGGCACAAAATGACTACACCATTTTGGGCCTTGGTATGAGTCCCCCAAAAGGAGACGATTTAAGGATTTGTTGTTTTAAGGGTAGGCAGCACAAATCCTTCGCTATTGGCATCACGCCAAAAGCGATATTCAGTCAAGTATGATAAATTAAGACAATGCAACTGATTAAACAAGGATAAGCCCTTATGCAAGGAAATCTGGACGTAAAACGTCAGTTAAACGACGCTCTCAAAGCTCAATTAACAGCCATTAACCAATACTTCCTTCATGCCCGAATGTGCAAAAACTGGGGGCTAAATCAGCTTAATGACCGTGAATATTGTTATTCCATTAAGGCGATGAAGCAAGCCGATGAATTGATTGAAAGAGTTCTTTTTCTAGAAGGATTACCAAATTTACAAAATTTAGGCAGTCTTCGTATTGGAGAGAATATACCTGAGTTACTAAGCAGTGACCTTACTCTATGTAATGAGATTTTGAGTGGACTGCGATCAGGTGTAGTAACTTGTGAAACTCTGCAAGATTATGTAAGTCGTGATTTGCTTAGCAAACTGATAGAAGAGACTGAAGAGCAGATAGATTGGCTAGAGTCTCAAGTTTGGTTAATTGAGAACTCAGGCTTACCCAACTTCTTACAGTCGATGGTTTAGCTTTTTTGAGAACAGACTACAGATGCGATCTTAAAATGTTATCTGTAAAATTCCCTAGATTTCTTTAAAAATATAAGTGATAAAATAATGAAAGGCAGTGAAAAGGTTATACAGCAGTTGTCCAAGTTGTTGAGTGGTGAGTTGGCTGCAAGAGATCAATACTTTACACACTCACGCATGTATGCTGATTGGGGATTGAATAAATTGTATGAACGCATTAACCATGAAATGGCGGATGAAACCCAACATGCAACTTGGTTGATTGAGAGAATTCTCTTTTTGGAAGGTATACCTGATCTGTCACAGCAAGATGGGCTAAATATTGGCAAAACTGTTCCAGAAATGCTGAAGAGCGATTTGGACTTTGAATACAGAGTAGTTGCTGATCTCAAAGAGGCGATGGCTGTGTGTGAGGCTGAGCAAGACTATCAAAGCCGTGATATTTTGCTCAAAATACTGGCAGATACAGAGCAGGATCATGCTTATTGGTTGGAAAAACAGCTAAAACTAATCGACATGCTTGGCTTGCCCAACTATTTACAATCACAAGCTTAGGGCTTCACCATAAAATATTGCGGTTTTCATTTTGCCTATGGCAAAATGAAAACTCAAAACGCTGATTATGCTTGTTAACATCAATTTGACGGACACACAAGAAGGTAAAAGTCGCAGAGCGATTTTTACCTTCTTGCGCCATTTGCGACTTGCTTCGCAAGTCGCAAATGGCGATATCTAAATCACGCTTGCTTAGGTAGCTTAGCCCTTAGCAAATCCCTCACCACTGTCTCCACAGGAAGAGATTGACTATCAACTTGATAGTTCATTTTTTGCATATCTTGATTAGAAACTAAACCTGCTAATTGAGCGATCGCTCCACGCACTTCTGGATATTTCTGTAAAACCGCCTGATTAACAACAGGCACAGCTTCATAGGGGGGGAAATACTTTTTATCGTCTTCTAAAATAAATAAATCTAAGATAGGAATTAAGCCATCAGTAGAGTTGCCTGCGATTATATCTACCTTCTTGTTGGCTAAAGCCTGATACATTAAGCCAATTTCCATTTGTTGCGGTGGCTTGTCAAATTTTAAGCCATAGGTTTTGGCTAATCCCGCATAGCCATCAGCCCGCTCTAAGAATTCATAGCCAAATCCCGCTTGCCATTGGCGACTATATGGAGCTGCTTCCGATATTGTTTTTAAATTTAATCGCCTAGCCTCCTCACCACGAATTGTAATCGCAAAGGTATTATTAAACCCCAAAGATGGCATGATTTCTAATTGAAATTTTTCTGCATAATTTTGCTTCACCTGTTGATATACAGTTAACGCGTCAGTCATTGGTGCTTGCTTTAATACCGCAGTGAGCGCTGTGCCAGTATATTCCACATAAGCTGAAATTTGTCCCGTTTTTACAGCCTCATGACACACAAAGGTTCCACCCAAATTAAAACGACGATCAACTTGTAAATTTGTGTGGTTTTCAATTTGTTGAGCCAATAATTCACCCAAAATTAATTGCTCCGTAAAGTTTTTGGAGCCAATGATAATTTTAGCTGGGGTTTGTTGAAGGAGAATTGTAACTATGGCGGTAATTATGGCGATCGCCACCATACCTACAATTGCCAACCGCCGATTAAATTGCGATCGCTTGATCTTTTGTTGAGTAATCTTCTTCTCTAGCAAACCTAAACCAAAATCAGCAGCCAGAGCCATGAGCGCCGCAGGAACTGCTCCCGCTAAAATCAGTTGGTTGTTAACTGTAGAAATACCTCGAAAAATAAATACCCCCAGCCCACCACCACCAATCGCAGCAGCGATGGTGGCAATGCCCACAGAAATAACGGTTGCGATTCGTACACCTGCTAAAATCACACCTGCGGCAAGGGGCAATTCTACCTGAGTTAGTAGTTGCCAATCGGTCATTCCCATCCCCCGCCCCGCTTCTCGAACCGCAGGATCGATACTCTCAATACCAATGTAAGTATTACGAATTATGGGAAGTAGGGCGTAAAGAGTCAGCGCGACGATCGCAGGAGTTTTCCCAATTCCCCCTAGAAATGGTACAGATATGAGAAAGCCAAAAATAGCCAAGCTGGGGATCGTCTGGAGAGCATTAGCAAGTCCCAAAATCAAAGATGCAAATCGAGGATGACGAGTAATCAGAATACCTAGGGGAATACCGATCGCAATGGCTACGATCATCGCAATGATTACTAAAATTAAATGCTCTCCACTAAGGCGCAAAATTTCTGAGGCATATTGATTCAGAAAATTAAACAACTAATTAATCTCCATGTATTTAACTTCTGTTCGATATCGCGATTTTATACCAAAGCAGAAAATGGCTACGCCATTTTCTGCTTTGGTATTACTTCACAGATTAGTTGGCAAACAAGCCATAAATGCTTGAGCTTCGGGATGGGGCGATCGCCGAAATTCTTCTTTGGTTCCTAATACTACTAAGTTCCCTTCATACATCAAGCCAATGCGGTTAGCTAGAAAAAAAGCTTCTTGAATATCGTGGGTGACAAATACTACAGTCTTCCCCAATTGTTTTTGCAAATGGCGGAACTGTTGTTGTAATTCCTGTCTATTAATCGGATCGAGTGCGCCAAAGGGTTCATCCATTAACAAAATTGGTGGATCGGCTGCTAAAGCCCTTGCGACACCAACCCGTTGACGCTGACCTCCAGATAATTGCTGGGGATAGCGTTGAGCAAATACTGCAGGGTCTAGTCCCACCAACTCCATCATTTCATAAACTCTAGCTTCAATCTGCGATCTTGACCATTTCAACAAAGAAGGTACTAATCCAATATTTTCCCTAACCGTAAAGTGGGGGAACAAACCCGTTTCTTGGATTACATAGCCAATATTACGTCTTAGCTCGATCACATCCCATTCATGGGTAGAGCGATCGCCGACAAAAACCTGACCTGTAGTTGGCATCAACAAACGATTAATTAACTTTAAAGTTGTAGTTTTCCCGCTACCACTTCGCCCCAACAATACCAAGGCTTCCCCATTATTGATTGTTAAATTTACTTGTGTCACAAGATCTCGACGACCTACGCGAAAGTTTACATCTCGAAATTCAACATTAATATCTAGAGAATTCATGACTATAAATTGTCATCACTAACGAATATGACTAGTTGCTTCAAGCTTGCCATAGATAACAGCAAGACGATCCTAAAGCAGAATTAAGTGTAACTTCAATAAAATTTTGATCTTTTATAGATCAGATCTAGAGCGATCGCTGTATGCTTAGATTGCAGTTTTTTATCTACAGGAGATTGCTTACTTAGTTAGTTTTCCCCTTCAAAAACAAAAAAGCCAGTGACTGCGAACTCACTAGCTTTCTTGTAAACCCGAAGGTTTTTAAATTTAATATCCAGGAATGGACAGATGTTGCTTTCGAGGGCAATTTTGTTCAGCGCTTTCTTATATCTTAACTCAAGATATAAGTTTAGCAACAGTTTTTGCTGCAAATTTTTTAAAATTTTTGCAAAAAGCAATTACTGATTATCGAACTGAATTCAAAAAGTCTGTTTATTTCCTGATTGAAATCGCTACAAACCTTACAATCAGGACAATCTAGATGTTTTTAAGTTTTTTATTCTTGCAGGTGCAGATCTTTTCTGAGATCTCTCTTAACAAACTCATGGGAGGTCAAAATTAATGACTTCCCTAAATAATCAGTATTCTTCTCGAAAGTTTTCACCAACTAAATCAAATAATCCTTGTCCAGTTTGCGGTGACATCACAGGTAAATGTCGAATTGCTTCTGATAATCAAGATTTTGTTCTGTGTATGACCCATCCCAGTGATGCAGATCTGCCAGGTTGGAAATATCTAGGTGAAACCAATGGCAGTTACTTTGCGGGTAAGTATGTCCGCAAGCGTCCTGAGTCTGAGTCGGATCGCCAAGAGCGTCGTGAAAGAAATTTAAAGCTGCGGCTGGCTCAGCAAAAGGCAAAGCGAGATGGGTTGGCTAATTTGCCTGATGCTGCTCAACGAGATCGCCTTTATCAAGGCCATTTGCAGAAACTTGATTTAAATAGTTTAGATAAAGCTGATTTAGTTAGTCGTGGCTTGTCTGAAATTGAGATTAAGAGTCTGGGTGCTAAATCAACAAATTCTGGCTATATTCTACCTATTCGTAATCCATTGGGTCAGATTCTTGGTTTTCAAATCCGTTTACGTGATGCTGATTCAGGACGCTATCGTTGGCATAAACCTTTTGGCATCTCCGCTCAACAACAAAATGGGGAGTTGCCTTTAGCTTTTCATGGTGATATTCAGGTTGATTGTCGGCGTGTGGTCTTGGTTGAAGGGACAGGGGTTAAGCCCTATTTAGCCTCAAAGTTGCGTGGCTGTGTGGCGATCGGTGCTTCAGGTGGTCAGTTTGTGGCGAGTAAAGAAACTTTACAAAGTTACTTTGACACAATTGGGGCTAAGCCTGAGTTGACTCGCTTAGAATATGCGATCGATGCGGGTGATGTGCTTAATCCTTCAGTGATGCGCCGCCATGAGAAAAATCTCGATTTCTTAGCTGAGCTAGATTTTACGGTTGATATTCTCTGGTGGGGTCAGATTACTAAAACTGATGATGATATTGATGAGTTATCCGGTGATGCAGCGATTCAGTTTTTGACGGTTGAGCAGTTTTTTCAGATTGCGAATTACCAGCCCAAACCAAAGTTTTCGCCGCTTCAGTGGTTGAAAGATAAGCTTTTCTCGAAAAAAACGGCTAATGGTTTTGCTAATAAGTCTCAAGCTAAAAGATCTCATAAACCCACATTACCTAAATTTATATATGAGTCTGGAACAAGGCTTGAAGCTTGGCGAGATTCATTGTTAACTCACAAACATATCCTTGATGCTTCGGCGACGGGTACGGGTAAAAGTTATGATGCGGGGCAGTTACGTCCTGAAATGTTTGATGATGTCGAACGGATTATCTATATATCCAATGATTCCCGTAATGTCACGACTCCCACTTTG
>JBJTVM010000280.1:0-3892 GCA_046081205.1 Pseudanabaena sp.
AGGTCAGGCTTCCTCTTTGTTTAAGACCTGCGTTATACTCTGACCAGTTGCGGATCTCATATTTCTGTGTCATCTTTCGGGGGCTCTTCTCCTGCTTAATACACAATTTACCTTCTAATCCCCTTTTTATGCAACAACGCCGATTAAATACTAAATATTATCGACTAGATAAACTCGTATTAAATAGAATCTATACAATATGGAGACAACCCAAGTAGCCATAATGAATCGCTTATCAAAATGATGCAATGCTATCAGATCGCTGCAAAGAAGAACACTTGATTAAACAATGAGTCTAAAATTATGGAAAAAACTCTTCAACTGATCGAGCTAGCCACTAACAAATTACCATGCCAAAAAAGATTCGAGAATTGAAGAGTATGTTGCTGAAAGCAGGATTTACCTATCGTCCCGCTAAAGGCAGTCATACAGTCTGGATACATGAACTATTACCAGAATTACCACTAACGATCGCAGGTAAAGATGGTGATGATGCCAAACTCTATCTCGAAAAAGAAGTTAAACAAAGATTGAAAAAACTAGAGGACTTAAAGTAATGCCACACTACAGCATGATTATTATTTGGTCAGAAGAAGATAACTGCTATCTCGTCCATCTTCCTGATTTCCCATTTCAGCAATTTCATACGCACGGTAATACTTACGAAGAAGCTGCCAAACATGGACAAGAAGTAATTGATAGCTATCTAGAGATTTATCGTGAAGATGGAAAACCTTTACCACAGCCAAAAAGTTCTTTGCAACTTTTACAAGCAGCTTAATATAAATTTTTGCATGAATGTGATTAGCCTTTAAATACTATGCAGACAAATCAAGTAACTGTAAATTTATCTCTACCTTTTGAATCGCTCATCGAAATGATGCGATCTTTAGAACTACAAGAGAAAATAAAACTGAGAGACTTGTTAAATCAAGAAATCATTGCAAGTCAAGACCAAAAACTAGATCCTGCGGTGGAATGCTTTCGGCGTGGATGGGACGATGCTATGAACGGTAGAACTCACCCTATCTCTGAACTTTGGGATGGAATCGATGTCGATTGATCCATTAGTTGAGATTAAATTCTCCGATGAGTTTAAAAATGACCTGCGTAATCTAGCCAAAAAGTACCGCAGCATCAGGAAGGATTTACAACCAATTCTTGACGACTTGCAAGCAGGAAATTTTAAAGGAGATCAAATTGCCCATGTTGGCTACACAGTCTTCAAGCTACGGCTTAAAAATAGTGATAACAAAAAGGGCAAAAGTGCTGGCTATCGAGTGATCTACTATGTCAAAACATCTACATCCGTTATTTTGATTACCATTTACTCCAAATCCGAACAATCAGACATTGCAGCCTTAGAAGTTCGGCGCATTGTTGAAAAAAACTAGTGATCGCTACTCACATTAGAAATTTATTGAGCGATCGCATGGCAACTCATAGACTAAGAGATAACATGTCAAGAATAATCCAACCCACATTCCGCTCTTATTTTACTGAAAAAAATATTTAAAAAATAAATCCTTATCACAGTCAGTGTTTTGAGGCTTATTCGCAAAAATATTATTATCTTAACACTTTAAATAGTGATGTACGAATAGGAATTAATATCATTAATTTTCTAGAAAATCGCTGAAACCCTTATTGTCTCGTTTTAAATATTTTTAACCTTCCATTACGAGCGGAATGTGGGATCCAACCAAATCGCTAAATCAACGAAATATATGGACAATATTATTCGCTCACTTACTCAGAATGAAGAGGTTATTGTTGTAGGAACAGTTTTGCAGGTAAATTTTAAAGCGATGCATCATTGTGGCGATGGCATGATCAAAGTTACGACCAAAATTTATGGTGAGTTGATTCTCAATATAATCGGAGGAAGGAGAAGACAATCTCCAATTGCAGAAGTGAAAGATGGTGATTTAATAGAAGCTTGTGGAGTTGTTACTGGAGAGAATGTGATCGATCTAGTTGATCCCGACAAACATTACCTTCGACTCACATGATCAATGAGTATTTATGATGATTATGACGCAATCAAAGACAACCTTGAAGCAGAGTGATATTTGATTTATGGGTCGATCGCATTGCAAATCAGAGAATCAGCGATCGCCCAAACAAAATTGGATAATATACTAATTTACTATCGAGAAGGGATAAGCAACCTTTACACTAAACAAAGTATTTATCAAACTCAAAAACGAAATTAAAGCTGTGGAACAGTCAAATCGGGAAAAGTTACTGGATCTATTCTGCCGTCTTGCTTACAAAAGCGGTGACTTTACGCTATCTTCTGGGCAAAAAAGCACCTATTACATCAATGGTAAGTTAGTTACACTACATCCCTTTGGCGGATTGTGGACTGGACAAGTGCTACTAGAAATGTTGCCAACAGGCACTGAAGCCGTTGCAGGATTAACCTTAGGTGCTGACCCCATCGTGAGTGCAGTCAGTGTCGTCTCAGCCTACGAAAACAAACCAATTCCTGCATTAATTATTCGTAAACAACCAAAAGGACATGGGACAGCCGCTTGGATCGAGGGGCCAGAGCTTGCACCAAACACGAATGTGGTAGTACTTGAGGATGTGGTGACCACGGGGCAATCAGCATTATTTGCTGTCGAAAAGTTGCGTAATGCAGGTTATACGGTAACTCATATATTAACGTTAGTCGATCGCCAACAGGGAGGATCTGAGCTTTATGCCAAGGAAGGATTAAAGTTTGGCGCAGTATTTGACATTGGTGAAATTCAGAACTACGCCAAGGGGCTTTAGTAATAAAAAAGAGTGCGCTTGGCGCACTCTTTTTTATTACTTTTGAGATTTTGGAATTTCTAGATTAAGAAAGGGAACTGCGCCATTTCCTCCTAATACTTGAGGAAATTTGCCATCCCATTTTTCGATCGCTTGTTTTTGCAAAAGCTCAGAAGTCAAAGTCTCACGCAATAGCCTTTGTGCTTCGGCTTGCCCCTTAGCACGGTTAATGATTGCTTCAGCTTCTTGCTCTGCTTCTCTAGCAATATATACAGCTCGCTGAGCGCGTTGTTCGGCAATTTGCTTTTCTTCTACTGCCTTAGAGAACTCAGTTGAGAAATTCAAATCAACGACACTAGTATCCAAAACAATAATGCCGTATTTACTCAGGCGTTGACTCAAAGCCTCATCAAAATCCAGCTTAAGTTCATCACGCTTGGTAATCGCTTCTTCTACAGTCCGCCTTGCTGCGGCAACTTTAAAAGACTCTTGGGTTTGGGGAGCAATAATTTTGGAGACAATATTCTGCAAAGTCCCTTGAGTACGGCGGATTGTGACCACTTCAATTGGATCAAGGCGAAAGTTAATCGCAAAACTTGCCGTCAGTTGTTGCAAATCCTTGGTAGAACTTTGAGCTGGCACTTCAAACTTCTGCACAGTCAAGTCATAGACATCGACCTGCGAAATGACAGGCGGCTTAAAATGCACTCCTTCTAGCAATACCCCATCCTTGGCTTTCCCCAATATGCTTAACACGCCTGCTTCACCAGGGTTAATAATCACAAATGAGTTAAAACTGATAACTGCGAGAATTCCTAATATGGCAACTAGGACTAAGGATTGCCAGCTTGTTTCTTGGTCTTGCATTACTTTTTCCTATAGTTTAACGTCAGTTCGACCAACGCGCAAAATGGTAGGAATCACTAAGCGATTTTTACCATTTTGTGCCATTTGCGCGGCGCAAATGGCTATATCGAATTCACGTTAGTTTACGGCTTTCGATCATATAGCGTTTATCAGTCTAACGTGAGTTCGACGAACTAAAAGCAAGTAGGAGGAAGAGCAGGCAAGCCTTTGAAGAGAAGATCTAAAGCAGGTTTAGTCTCGCGATAGGTATAGGCAACCAAACCAG
>JBJTVM010000281.1:0-1635 GCA_046081205.1 Pseudanabaena sp.
TGCCTTAATCCTAATGACAGCTAGTGGGTTGCAAATCTATAACGCTAATCCTGTATTTGGAGGACGTGCAGGATGGCGTTTTCCGAAAGAGCTACTTTTGGGAGGGTGGCTAGGTGCAGGTCGCAATTGGCATTTTGCTTCCATGTGGCTTTTTTCGATGACTTTACTTATTTATGGCATTTGTATTTTTATTACGCGCCGATGGAAGCATCGTTTTGCCTCTGAGAAAGATATTCAAGCCCTCCAAGCCAAAAATCCTAAGCGCAAAAATTATGCTTGGCATCGTCTTGCCTATACTGCCATCATTCCCATTCTGCTACTAGCTATTCTCTCTGGTTTATGTATGTACAAACCTGTACAGTTTGCATGGATTTCAGGGTTATTTGGTAGTTGGCAAAATCTCCGTGTTGCTCATTTTTTAACAGTGCCAATTGTGCTAATTTTTGCGATCGCCCATATCTTTCTATCCTTGAAAGTGGGTGGTTTAAAAATGATTCGCTCGATGTTTATTTAGCTTTTACGAGAATTCTGCAAAAGATTAATTAGGACAGTAAAAATGCAATTTGATAAATATCAGCACCATCGCTTTTCGCGTCGTCAGTTAATGCAATATGCAAGTCTATCGGGCATGGGCTTACTCCTAGGCAGTTGTAGTGATTCTAGTTCTAGAGTGAGTCCTATTTTTAAGCCACTCAATCAACAATCAGATAAGGTTCGCTCTTTATTTGAACCTCTCAATCAAAGTATTGAAGAGTTGATTTTTCAGGCGAAAACCCCTGCTCCAGAATATCCAATTAGTGCAATTGAGCCTAATGCTTTATTGGTTAATTCTTTTGATACCACACCTGTCATCAATCCCAATTCTTTTAAATTGATAGTAGATGGAGCGGTAAATAATCCCATGCAACTGAGCATGAAAGATTTGCGATCGCTACCTCTAATATCAATGGTAATTCGTCATGTCTGTGTGGAAGGTTGGGCAGCGATCGTGCAGTGGGGAGGTGTGCGTCTATACGATCTAGCGAAGTTGGTTCAGCCCAAAGCAGGAGCGCGTTATGTCTATTTTGAATCTGCTGATAACTATTATGAAAGTTGGGATATTGCTTCAGCTTTACATCCACAAACTTTACTTGCATATCAAAAGAATGGTCAAGATCTTCCCATTGAGAATGGTGCACCTTTGCGCTTAGCTTCTCCGATTAAGCTCGGTTACAAGCAATCCAAATGGGTAATTCGCGTAACTTTTACCAATGAGCTTGTTCAACAACGCCGAGGTTACTGGGTAGATGAAGGCTATGAGTGGTTTGCGGGACTGTAACTTCACAGCTTAACTTATTCGAGCTGGCTGTGAAGTTAATTAAACTCTTCCGACTAATAGAGTAGAGTAACAGTATGTTCGTTACATTTTATGAACATTCAACAATTTCTTGCTTTACCTAGTTACTTGAGAACAAAATCTCTATCTTATAAATCTACATCGTACTGATTCCTTTCAGGTTGACTTTCAGAAGCTAAAAAGATGATCAAAACAACAGCTCCTACAAGAGGAACGAATGCGATCAAAAGCCACCAACCGCTACGACCTGTATCATGTAGTCTTCTGATACCAGCGGCAATCCCTGGCAATAAAACAGC
>JBJTVM010000282.1:0-1625 GCA_046081205.1 Pseudanabaena sp.
GCCTTCGGCGCTGGAAACACCAAAATCGGTTTCATAATGAGAATTGCTGAAGTCAAAAAATAACTATGTGTATTTCGCGCTTTCTGTAGTAACATAGATATTCGCAACGGGATGTAGCGCAGCTTGGTAGCGCGCCTGCTTTGGGAGCAGGATGCCGTAGGTTCGAATCCTATCATCCCGACTTAAAAGTAAAAAGCGCCTCATGAGGCGCTTTTTTATTTTTCTGACAAAACTTGCAAATCCTGCGATCGCATAAATTGTTTGCGCCATGCGGTAATGCCACCTGTCAGAGTTAAAACCTGATAGCCGCGATCGCTTAGGTACTTATTCGCCTTGATTGATCGCATTCCCGAAGTACAGTACAAAACTAATGTGGGTTTAGTTTTTTGCTTTTCTTCATAGCTTTTCACAATCTTGTCAATCCTTTGAAGACCTGACTCAATCTCAATTTCAGCTAACGGTACAAGCTCACTATTACCAATCCGATCCTCTTGATATTCTTCAGGCGATCGCACATCGATTAATACTATAGATTTCAGCTTGCTAATAGCCAACGCATTGACTGAAATTTGCGGTGTACTAAAACTTTGTAAATATATAGGTAAACTCATTTGTTGCTGATAAGCCAACAAACTCAAAGTACCAAGACCAACAACTAATAATGTGACAGCTATAGCTAAAGGGATCAGATATCTACGTGTAGATATAAATTCTTTAAAGTTGCTTTTTGTTAGTTGAAATTCTTGTCTATCCATTAGATTTTCTTGATTTTAAATAGATGCTTAAATGGATAAACTAAATGATTAAAATAATTAGTCCTAATATTTAATTTTGTTCCATATTGTTTGGGTAGCTCTTGATTAGGCATATACCAAGTACCAAATATATAATCAAGGATGGGCAACTGTACAGCCAAATTTTGAGCATATAGTTTTGGATGGCGATCATGATGCCAGTGATGAAATTCAGGCGTGGCAATGATCCATTTTAAAATTGGAAACTTGACGCTGATATTGGCATGAATAAAAAAGGCGATCGCACTCGAAAAAATCCCATAGATTGCTAAAGCCTCAGTTGAAAAACCAAGCCAGTAGAGTGGAATCATTTGGCAAGCCTTGGTCAAAATCTGCTCAAAAGGGTGCACACGCACAGTTGCAAGCCAGTCTATATGCGTTGAACTATGGTGAATTGCATGAAATTTCCATAACCAAGGCACAGTATGCATTAGATAGTGAATTATATAAAAACTAAGATCCCCAATAAATATGGCGACGATTACTTGAAGAACAAGTGGTTGCTGTCCAACAAAGCTAGATAAGGTTGGAATAGAAACTTGTCCAAATAACACAAATATAACTAATAATTTAGCTGTGATATTTCCAATAAAATAGCCTGAGAAATAATAACAAATATCTGTAAACCAGCCTTCACGTAATAATTTTTGGTGATGTACTGGAAATATTTTCTCAATTGGTACAAATATAAAAATAAGGACTATGATTCCTTTAATAACATTAGGTATTTCCAGCATTGTTCAAGTCACTAATTTTATTCGTAAGTTAGAAAGTCACACTTACAGCCTATTAAGACTTTGAGTAGTACAGAGATATTTTTGAAAGTGGCGC
>JBJTVM010000283.1:0-2042 GCA_046081205.1 Pseudanabaena sp.
CCCGTATCAAAGCATTTAGGACAGCCCTTACCTTTGCGAAAGTTTTGATGATTCACCTCACCACGCACCAAACCGATCGCCTCAAGCTCATGGTCAGATGGCACATAAGCACTAGAGCAATGGGGACAAACACGGCGCACAAGGCGTTGAGCTACAACGCCAAGCAAGGCATCACTTACCAAACTAGGATCGAGTCCCATATCCTTAATACGAGGAATCGCACTAGGAGCATCATTGGTGTGCATAGTCGTCAATACCAAATGCCCTGTCAGCGCTGCCCGAATCGCCGTTTCTGCCGTTTCGGCATCGCGAATTTCACCAACCATAATGATGTCAGGGTCTTGACGTAAAATTGCTCGTAAGCCAGAGGCAAAGGTCATACCCGCTAACTCATTAACTTGAGTTTGGGTAATGTTAGAAAGGACATACTCCACAGGATCTTCCACGGTTGTGACATTCACATTTTCCGTAGCGATCGCCTGTAAGCTTGTGTAAAGAGTACTAGTTTTACCAGAGCCAGTGGGTCCAGTGAAAATGATCATTCCTTGAGGTTGACGTAACCATCTTTCATAAGTATGGCGAGCCCTTTCCGTGAATCCTAAATCTGCGATACTAGTAAAGGGATTTTCTTGAGGGAGCAATCGAATGACTATCTTCTCCCCGTTAACACATGGTAAAGTGCTGACTCTCATATCCAGATCTTTGGCGATGTTATCTTCAGAAATGTATTGTTCACCAATGCGCCCATCTTGAGGTTTGCGACTGTCGGCAATGTCCATTTCAGCCATTACTTTAAGCGCAACGATCACTTTACGACTGATGTCTAGAGGTAAAGTTTTGATATCGCGGAGAATGCCATCAATCCGAAACCGAATCCTTAACCCTTCTTTAGTTGGCTCTAAATGAATGTCACTAGCACGGCATTGCAAGGCACTGGCAAGAATTGCTTTAATCCGACCGATTTGGTCTGTTGCTTTAGCTAACTTTAATTCTGCGGTTTCGGCGATCGCCATTGGTTCAAGGTCATCACCAAATGGTGAACTTCCTTCACTAATAGAAATATTGGAAACACTACTAATTCGGATATTTTGTTTGCGAAACCAATCACGATAACTTTTTTTGCTAATAGCTATTATTTCTAAAGTCATCCCTAATCGCGAACTCATATGTTTGATATCTTGGACAGAGAGTTCTATCGGTGAACCTAGAAAAAATTTCCCTTGCCAGAGTAAAAGAGGAATGACTTGTGGTAGTCCTGATTGATTGCCAATTTTTTGAAAGAAGCGATCGCTGACTTCAGGATCGAGCAGATTAACGGCAACTGTGCCATCGGAGAATACGAGCTGTGCAAGAGCCTCTTCGCAGGAGATTTTACCAGATTTCATTAATTGCCAAGGACTTGTTGGTGTGGCAAAAGGAATTGAAGAATTGAGGGTTTGAGAATTCATACTAACCTTCAAATTGTGGATTAGAACTGGGTAATACTAGCAGTTGTTTGCCTGACGGGGTGACAACCATATCCAAAAGCATTACTGTACAAGCGTCTAGCTTAACTTAACATTTGAAAAGATCAATGCAACAAAAGCTCGTAGCTTAACGATGAAATTATGCTTTCAAGCATTGCCTATTGAGAATAAGGTCAACAGGGGTCGGTTTTGGATTGTATACTTTCATGTCGCATTGCCATCCAATGCTCTCAGTACAAGTCTTTTAGCAAGGTTGTCACCCCATCAAGTTGTTTGCTGCAAGTGCCTGTCAATTCGCAGCGTTGATTCTTTTTACAAAATTCTGAGAGTACAAGGGATTTGTCGGATTCTTCGCCTAATTCGATATTGCAAATTTCATGGCTGCGAAACCCACAAATAGATGAGAGGTTTAGCGCCTGATTATTAGAGATTTGGGTAACACAAATTGGCGGATTGTTCTTGAGTTAATCAAGTTTAAAAGTATAGGTACACCATCAATCAGATGCACGTCATCATCTAAAGCCCCCAACTATTCGGCAAGTTTTTCTTGCAGCATGGCTTTGTATTGCCACAGAT
>JBJTVM010000284.1:0-4654 GCA_046081205.1 Pseudanabaena sp.
GCGGTTTTTACTATTTTGCGCTTTTTGGGTATTTAGCACTTTTCCTATTTTGCTAGCTTAGATTGTTATAATTAGTTAAGCTCCTCTGTGGCGTGCGTGACTACCGATAATGTGTCTTGATCGATAATTGTTTTCTAGGAGTCTTCGTAATTCTTAGCCGCAGTATACTAGACTTGCTTCTAGGAACTTAAGTTAGGCTCAGAGCAAAGCCTCCACCTGGTTTTACCGGGTCAAACAACTGAGGTAAGACGGCGTTGCGGAGGGGTGAAACCCTAAAGTTTTTTAAAAATGCTTGCTATTACATAAAACCATGCTATATTAACTAAGCAAAACGACGCGGGGTAGAGCAGCCTGGTAGCTCGTCGGGCTCATAACCCGAAGGTCGATGGTTCAAATCCGTCCCCCGCCATTAAAAAAAGCTGCACATAGTGCAGCTTTTTTGCATTTTAAGTATTGGTAATACTTCTAAAGAGATAGCCAACTACAACACCAATAATCAGCGCCCAAATTTGACCAGATTTTACAAAATTATTCCAACCTTTTCCTAAGTCTCCCATGACATCTTGCTTAAACTGTTGAGCAAGCAAATCCATATTTAAATGTGAATTGAGATCCGCAATATTAAAATGTAAATTACTAGAGACATCGATGGCTGAAAAATGAAATGATAAGTCAGAACTAGTTGCTAAGTGTTGAGCTACTTCAAACATAATATTTTAGTCTTGGGTTAATTTGCTAGAGCTTTATCTTTTATATGCAAAACCACTAGGGTCATGTCATCAGTATGAGTATGCCCTTCTCCAATAAAGTTTTGCACTTCTTGGAAGATGTAGTCAAGAATCATCTGGGGGCGAGTCACATCATCAGAAAGGGGAAAACAATTTTGGCAAGCCCAGTCTAGAGCTTTACGTAGATTTTCTTCGTCAAAGCGATCGCCTTCTGGACTAGCCGCTTCCGTGAAGCCGTCAGTGTAATAGATAACGACATCACCAGAATTTAGATGAGTACTGCGCTCCTCGTACTTAGATCCTGCCTCTAAGCCTATCAAAGCACCCATTGTATCGAGAGCATGAACTGATCGGGTCTTGGCTCGCCAGTGTAATGCGGGAGTGTGGGCGGCGTTACTAAAGGAGAGGGTTTGGGTTTCAGGATCATATTCTGAATAAAACATGGTCAAGAAACGATGAGATTTCTCTAGGTCTTCATACATGACCTCATTCAGATGTTCCAGAATTTTGCTAGGAGAATGGTTATTTAATACTTCTGCTCGCAACATCCCCCTTGTCATCGTCATGATCAAGCCTGCGGGCACACCTTTACCCATGACATCGCCTACTACAAAACTCCAGCGATCGCCTTTTTGCATCGGGATAAAGTCATAATAGTCGCCCCCAACTCGGCTAGCTGTAGAGCAACGAGCTGATATCTCAAGCCCTTGAATCTTTGGACAGTTACGCGGTAAGAGTTGGCGTTGGATTTCTGCGCCGATCTCCATCTCCCGATCTTGACGCTCTTTTTTGATTAATTCAGTAGTGAGTTCATGATTTTCCAAACCTACTGAGGTTTGATCGGCAACAAGGCGCATCAAAGTCCGCTTGTTATCTGTCCAAATATAATCAGGTTTGCGGCTAAAAATATAAAGACGACCCCGCACTGCATTTTTGACTAAAACTGATGTGCCGTACAAATGGACATCTGCACCAAGGTAACGGCTGATTATCTCATCAAGAGCGGTTGGACTACCTGTTAAGACCTGTTGGATGGCTCGTTCGATCGCCGTTCTCACTTGTTGCGCTTTCATGCCGCCTTGATTGCGCTCAGGACAATGCAAAGACTCTAGGCGCATTTGTCCACTTGCTTTAAATAAAATTAGCGCACCACCATCGGAATCAGTCACACGACTGGCAATCAGGGGAATTAATTCTAGAAATTGGTTGAGGTTACTAAAGCTGCGGAGAGCATAACCCAAAAAGCTTAGCAGCTCATGGATTTTATTTTGATCCTGACTCATCCGTCTGAGCAGGTCTTTGAGATCCTTCATCACCATCACAGAGGCATTGTCAATATCTGGCTGTGATGGGAGTGATCTATTTCTAGGTGGCAATGATAGAGACATACCAATGCTGCAACGCTAGGTGGTTTGCACGAAAGCTAATTTAGTCAATCAGTTTAGCCTTAGTTGGACAAAAAATAACAAAGGATTTCAGGAATTTTTTTAAAAGTATTTTTGCGGCGCGAAGCGCCGCAAAAACTAATTACTTAATAATGCTTCGACAAATTCATAGCTTGAAAAGGGGCGTAAGTCTTCAATGCCTTCACCTGCGCCAATAAATCTAATTGGTAAACCAAGTTGTTGGACTACCGCGATCGCAACACCACCTTTTGCTGTGCCATCAAGCTTCGTGAGGATCACGCCTGTAATTCCTGCGGATTGGGCAAAAACTTCGGCTTGTTTAAGCCCATTTTGTCCGAGGGTGGAATCTAGCACTAGCAAAGATTCGATTTTTGCCTCGCTGGATTTTTTATCGACGATGCGGCGAATTTTGCTAAGTTCTTCCATCAGGTTTTTCTTGTTTTGCAAGCGCCCTGCGGTATCAACGAGCAATAACTCAGTGCCTCTAGCTTGGGAGGCGCTAATCGCATCAAAGACAACGGCAGCAGGATCAGCATTTTGGGCTGGGTTGCAAATTACATCAACATTTGATCTTTGTCCCCAACTCTTGACTTGTTCGACCGCAGCCGCACGGAAAGTATCAGCAGCAGCAATCAAAGTTTTATAACCAGATTTGACGCTTAGATGTGAGAGTTTACCAATCGTTGTAGTTTTACCAGCACCATTTACACCAGTAATTAGCCAAATATTCAGTTGATTTTTTTCGGGAATTAGCATGGGGATCGGTTCACCGCCTTTCTGCGCTGATACATCAAGCATTTCGCGCAAAATTTGTTTGAGATAGGCGATCGCTTCTTCTGGTGGCAGTACTTCTTTGCGGAGTTTGTCTTGTAGCTTAGAAATAATTTGGTCAGTAGCCTTAACGCCAACATCCGCCTGCAATAGCAAAGCCTCAATATCATCAACCGAATCAGCACTGAGGGGGCCTTGTCCGACGATCGATTTTAGTTGATTAACTAACGATAAACGGGTTTTATCTAAGCCTTGGCGTAAACGATTCAGCCATGTGATCTCTTCGACAGAGATTTCTTCGGGGCGACGACCTTGGGAGGCAAGGACTTCGGCTGACCAAATAAAATCATCATCAAACTGGATGGTAGCTTTGCGTCTTGTGGTAATTACAGGTTTGACTTCTGGCTCTGGCTCAATGATCGCTGTGGCTTCAAGCGCAGCAATCCTTGCTTGGCGATCGCTTTCGGACTGCATCCAAAAAGGCACAGCTTCAGGCTCAGGGGTAGTTGCTTCTGGGGAAATAACTTCGGTGATCGTAGGTTCGACCGATGCAAAAACTTCAGTAGCTGCTTCTGGAGATATTTCTGCAGATATTTCTAAAGGGGGCTCAGCCTCAATGACTGCAACTGGCTCGGTAATTTCTAGCACAGTTTCAACAATTGCAGGTTCGTCAACTGGCAATGCAGTAATAACTTCAGGCTCAGTAATTTCTAAAGCAATCTCAGATTCGGCAATCTCAGATTCGGCAATCTCAGGTTCGGCAAGTTCAAGAGCAGTGGACTTGGCTTCAGGCTCATTAATTTCTGGATCTGGGGATTTTGATTCAGATGCTGGATCTTCGGCAACTTCGGCTTGTTGTTGCACATTGGCATAGGCAGCCTTTGCCCAATTTAATAAATCTTGTGATGCTGGCGATGCGATCGGGCTAGTATCTTCAGTATTTGAAGATTCAGGCAGTTTTTCTTCAGTTTGAGCTGTCTCTACAGGTTGGTTATTCGCATTTTTGTCATCATCAAACTTTCGCCGAAACCAGTTAAACACCATACAAATACCCTTGCGCCATGCCTGAATCTATATTTAATGATTTTTAGAAGATGTGAAGCTCTCTCGGAAATCATTATGTAGTCAATTTACTAGGATAGTTTAAGGTGTTCAGGTTATTTGCACTAAATCAAATCTAGACGGTTTTCCGAAACCCACAAAAAAAGAAGCGACGCTTTGCGTCGCTTCTTTTTTTTGTGGGGTTTATTTCTTCTTAATATCTTTTGCCATGTTGAGAAAGATATCCATACTCGAATCTACGCGAGTATTAATCTTTGGCTCAAATGTGGGTTGTGGCTTTGGCTCGGAAACATTGCTACTAGTAACATTGGGTTCAGAACCTTCCGTTTTCTCGGTTGCTGATATGATTTCTGTGATTTCAGCACCTTTAACACCGTTAACAGTTGGAAAGGTTTTTTTGACAGCCTTGGGTGTACGCATGTAATCAATGTTGCCAAAAGTTTTGGCGGAGTCTTCATCCAGAAAATAAGAAGATTCTGTGTTGCCTGAATCCTCTTTCTTGTCCTTTTTGCCAAACAAGCCGAAAAGAGCCATGTATTTGTACCTACTTTTCTAAAAAATGAGTTGAATTTGTTGTTTTGTTGCGATGTGTAACATTTTAGCAACATACAGTGCGATCGCAATGATGATCAGTAATAAAAACTTGGTCAAGTACATGGGTTTGTGTCCACGCCTTAGGCGTGGACA
>JBJTVM010000285.1:0-5411 GCA_046081205.1 Pseudanabaena sp.
CGGTGGAACCACTCTGACCCATCCCGAACTCAGTTGTGAAACGCTGTCACGGTGAAGATACTTTAGGGGTAGCCCTACGGGAAAATAGCTCGATGCCAAGCTTAATTTTAAGAAAAGCTCCTAGTCTTACTCAAGATTAGGGGCTTTTTTAATTTGTTTTGTTAACAAAACCTTGTAAAGTCGAGCCCCGCAGCGGCTCGACTTTACAAGGTTTCTTACCTACTTATTGTATGAATGTGAACTTACCACTATTGCCGTCAGCTTCCATTTTGATTTGTGCCACAAAGAATTGTTTTTGCTGAATTTCACCTTCTGGAGTGAAGGATATTTCACCAAGAGGCGTGACATATTTACCTGCTAGCAATGTGTCATTTAGCTGTGTGCGAAGTTGGGGCAGCGCTAATGTATTTAGCTTAGTTGTTTTATCGAGAGCACGTAATGCTTCGACGAATACCTGAACTCCCGTGAATGCTTGAGCAGTAAACTGTGGCGGTTCTTTTTTATTTTGCTCAGTATAGATTTGACGGAATGCGGTGTTTATTTCGTTCTTTAATTCAGGACTATAGGCTTGGGCAATGATAATGCCATCACAGAGTGCTTTACATACTGGTAGGATATTGGAAGTGTTTAATCCATTCCCTCCGATGATTAGACCCTTATAACCTAGTTCACGCAACTGTTTGACAAGGTTTCCACCATCAGCTGATAGACCTGAAATGATAACTAAGTCAGGCTTGATGTTAATGGTGTTTGTCACTTGAGATTGAAAGTCTGTATCTGTAGTTTGGAAGGTTTGGACAGTTGCAAGGTCTAACCCTTTTTGTTTAACGGTCTCTTGAAAAGTTCCTGTTTCTGACTTACTAAAGGCATCATTTTGAGCATAGAAAACTGCTACCTTCTTGATTTGAGGGTTGATTTTAAGGGCAGCCTCGATCGCATTGGGTGCAACTACAGCTACAGGAGCTGATACCCGTGAAATATATTTACCAATTTGTGGAATTCCCTTTGCGGTATTCGACGGAGCAATTACGGGTACGCCTGCACGTTCGGCAATGGGATCAGCGCTGAATGCTTGCTGTGAGAGTGTTGGACCAACGATGCCAACAACTTTATCTTGGGAAATTAGTGTATTAAAGGCGTTAATTGTACCTTGTTCATCACCTGCGGTATCTTGAAAAACTAAACGAATCGGAGTGCCATTGATGCCCCCTTGTTTATTGAAATAGGTTTCGGCAATTTTTGCACCTGTGACTTGTTCTTGTCCTAGTAATGAAACGTTACTGGTTTGGGCAACTGCAATACCAATGGGGATTGATGTTTGATTCCCGCTAGGGCTATTGGGGGTAGTTGTGGTGACTGGAGTATTGCTAGTTGGCGTACAAGCTAATACAAGTAAGCAAGACATCAGAGATGCGATCGCAAAGCTACAAAGTTGTTTTATTGTTTTTTTCATCAAGATTAGAAGCCTAAAATGTTTTTATCGAATTAGTCTATAACTTTTACTGCGGTTTTCAAATGGGATTTGTCAATGTAAAGCCTGCTATAGCAAAGCAATAAATAGCTAAAACACATCAAAGCCAAAAAGATGAATGGCAGCGCTTCGCGCCGCCATTCATCTTTTTGGCTTTGACGAACTGACGTTACTTTATGGAACGTTCAGGATCAAATGTGAAACCATCAAAAAAGGTTTCTATTCCTCTTGAAGTTGAGATAGGGATATTTGTATCAGGTACCCCGATCGCCTTAGCTGCATTTTTCCAGAGATCTTCACGATTTACGGCATCAATGATTTCTTTAGTTTCAAAATCAGCAGGCAAATTATGCCATCGACGATATTCATTTAGAAACCAGAGATCGTGGCTTTTGTAAGGGTAAGAAACGGAAATACCATCATTTGACCAATACTTGATGGAAGTAGGGCTATCTATTTTTAGTCTCTTCATCTTTTGTTTAGGACTATTTTTAAAAAGCTGAGAAAATATCTTAATTGGCTGTGATATGAGATTGCGGCTATCATTAAAGCTTAAGGCTAAAATCGTATCTAATTCTTGGGCATTGACTGGATCATCACACCAGATCTGGGCTTCCATAATCGCTTGGATCAATGCTTGAGTAGCAATCGGGTATTTATCGACCCAATCAGCCCGCATAGCCAGAATCTCCCCAGGATAATTGCGCCAGATCTCCCCGATCGCGATTGCAGGCTCAGCTAGATTTGCTTCAACCAATTGCAGACTATGCCAGCTATCTAAACAAAGTAGGTCAGCTTTATTCTGTTTTACTTGTGGAAGGATCTCATCAAATGGAATCTCCAGAATATTGATACTTTTTTGAGGAATCACCCCCATTGAGGCTAGCCAATATCTGAGCCATAAATCATAATTACTCCCACTCTCAGTGATCGCTCCATTCATTGTTTTCCCAAACAATTTGGCAATATCTTGCCAAGGAGAAAAGGTTGCTCGTTTCAGTTGAATGCCAAAGGGCTTAAGTCTATTAGAAACAACAATATAGCCGCCATGAGTATGTAAGCGCATCAACACATACATGGCAGTTTTACTTGTATGTCGATTAATCAAGCCCTCATTTAATAGTTCTGACAAAGGGCTGTAAAAATGTCCACCATCAATACCATGATTTTTTTTGCCGATTTTGGTGCCTATTTCTGTGTGATCGCAGATATTTCTCCAAGATCGTAAGGGAACTAGCTCCACATCAGTCATGCCATATTTAGCGAATAGTTTTTTGCTCTTAGCAACTAAAAGAGGAGCGATTTCGATGGATGGAATCAGCCCAAGGCGAGCTGATTGCACTTCAGGGGTATCGGAAGCTTGAGCATCAGCATTAATTTGGAACGGCTGATTAGATAGAGGTCGGGACGTACAATTGTTCAGCAAGAGTGTACTTGCTGCTATGCCAAAGCTAGTTAAGATCTTACGTCTAGAAAGTTTCATAACATTTGGTAACTGGGGATTGGTAATTGGTAATTGAGGATTGGTAATAATAAAGTTGTCACTAAAGACGAAACCCTATTTCCCATTTCTAAAAGCCAAAAGCCCTCGATCACCCATCACCAACCCTTAACAACTCTTGATCCATTTCTCAGCAAACTTCACTTAAAAACGAATGCACTATATCTAGGATACGCTGACTGGATTTACCATCACCAAAGGGATTAGCAATATTTGCCATTTGTTCGTAGGCATGACGATCGCCTAGTAATTTAGAAGCTGCCACCACAATATCCGCAGTTTCTGTGCCAACTAGTTTACTTGTGCCTGCGGCAACTGCCTCTGGGCGCTCAGTGGTAGAGCGCAATACTAAAACAGGTTTACCTAGACTCGGAGCTTCTTCTTGCAAGCCACCTGAGTCACTCATGATCAAATAACAGCGTTGCATAGCCCCAACTAGTTGCTCATAATCCAGAGGCTCAACTAAGAAAATACGCGGATGATTGCCCAACTTTGTGATTAACGGTTCTCTTACCACAGGATTGAGGTGCATTGGTAGCACCAGAGCCACGTCTGGGAAATCTGCCAATACTTGTAACCATGCTTGGATGACTTGGGATAAGGGTTCTCCCCAATTCTCCCGACGATGAACGGTTGCCAAAATTACGCGGTGGCTTTCCCAATCTAAGCCTTTAATCTCACAGTTTGGCGATCGCCTTGAAACGTATAGCAGTGCATCAATTACAGTATTGCCTGTATTGTGAATGCCCGTTTTGACACCAGAAACTATAAGGTTCTCTACTGAGGCTTGAGTGGGGGCAAAATGAAGCTGAGCGATTTGTGACACTAAACGACGGTTTGCCTCTTCGGGATATGGATTAAATAGGTTATCGGTGCGAAGCCCCGCCTCTACATGTCCAACAGGAATTTGCTGATAAAAAGCTGCTAGAGCGGCGGCAAAGGCTGTGGTCGTATCACCTTGAACTAAAACAATACTTGGCTGAATTTCTTTATATAATTTTTCTAAACCGATCAAACTATTGCAAGTAATTTGGGTAAGTGTTTGCTTCGGCTGCATGATATCCAAGTCGTAATCTGGTTTGAGTTCAAACAGTTGCATTACTTGTTCCACCATTTCCCGATGCTGTCCAGTTAGAACCACTGAAGTTTGAAACTGAGGATTATTTCTAAATAGATGAATGATCGGGGCAAGTTTAATTGCTTCTGGACGAGTTCCTAAAGTAATACAGACATGGAATTGAGTTGGCACAATAATCCTTACTAAACAAGTTTTCTAACTATAATTTTAGCACTTTTATAGATTTATAGATAAGTAAAGACGGCGATTCGCACCGCCTTTACTTATCTATAATCAATTGTGGTGCAACAGATGTAGTTTTAGGAGCTTTGCTACTGCCAAAGACTGCATGAATTCCTCTCAAAGCGAGAATGATAATCACACAAACAACCACATACTGAGCAATTTGTATTGCAAAAATTGGAGTTCTAATTAAAGCTTGCCAAGAAAATTTATTAGTAGAGGAATGCTCCTCAGAATGGAAGTCGTTAGTTTCCTCAGCGTCAGGAATTACAGGAATATCAGAAAGAAATATTAACTCTGAATCTTGAGAGGTTCTTGTACTATTTAAATCGGAATTGAGATGATTAGGGAGATTAATGTTGGGTAACTTTTCAGGAACGCTGGTTTCTCCAAACATCTCATCTAGATCGGGGCTAGATGCTACGGAATTTGTTTCTCTATTGGCGCGATCACTGAGATCATTTCGCTCTTGCATAGATTTGGGTAGGAATACTGGTAAAGGAGGTATTCTAGGTCTTTGTTTGGGCTCAGTGATTCCGCCATTTTCACTAATATTGGGAGATGCCTGCTCAACTAGATAAATTTCCTCTGTCCATGCAGGTTCTTCAGACCCCGTTTGTTGCCAAGATACGGTAATTTGAGAAACTGTTTTTACTTCAAGGGTGATAAACCATTTTTTGAGCATTCCCACTAGCACTTGCCGATTAGGAATTCGTACCTCATCGTCTAATGATCGCAAATCAGACTCAATTAAGATTTCTAAGTGATCGCCATCACCCTCAACGTTTGCCAACATTGCTTGAGATTTGAGCAATCGATTCATGAGTGAGGCGATCGCATTAACGTTGCCCTGTTTGGCTTGTTCAACTAATGGGTTTTGAGTCATAGCCTCAACCTTTGATGCTGATTCTAAAAATGTTTTTCAGATTAAGCCAAATGTATCAGATTTTTGTAACTATCGCTGAAATGTCAGCAATTCTCATTGTGATACCAATTCACAGAAGTGTCGCCACACTTCTGTGAATTAAAAAACAAACCCTTACAGGGTTTGATGCTTCCTGTGTCTTCGGCGCAGGAAATATCAAAATCAGGTTTTTGAGAGCAAGCCAACGGATTGCTCTCAAAAACCCGATTTTTTA